>JAFULM010000037.1 GCA_017483185.1 Prevotella sp.
AGACAAGACTATGTCCCTACAACAGATTGGGCTTTTCAGATGTATGGTAGGAGGTAAGCCCCTTTTTGGCAAAACTGATGTAACATGATGTATTTGTGATAGATATGAGTTCTGTTATTTTTTTTACCGGACAGCAATAATAAAGAATGTAAATCGGTCTGCAACTACAAAATTCCGAAATGTTTTCATCCGTTCGATTCAGAGCAAGAAGTCATCAATATCGTCAGGCGAAACGACACTGAACACAGCTTCAGGATATGCCCGTGCAAACGCATCGGGAACTTTTTCACGTTGGGGCTCCCATGCAAAACAGGTATAAAACAAGTGAAATCCAAAATTCTTATAAGTTTTTGGGGGATTCCGTTCCCGATTTCTTAACAACAGCGACACCATTCCAGTTGTAGGGCGAACCGCAAACAACACAGAATATTAATTTACAAAATCACGTACTGGAAAATGCTTGAAGATTTGCATTTTCATGAGCAATAGGGGCCTTAGAGGACCCGAGGAAAGCCCCCTCTGACTCCCCCGAAGGGGGAGCTTGGAAGGCAGAGAGGGGCTTTAAGGGCCTTACGGCTTTCAAATTTTGCAAAAGTTGGCGGGTTTTTGATTGCTGTTTTGGAGTCAAAAAGTGGCTTTTGTCAAGCAACGGGGCCGCCGCGGGGTTGCAACGAGCACGCCGCCATGTTGCAACGGGGCCGCCGTTGCAATGCAATAGCAGCCCCGTTGCAGAGCAATAAGGCCCTTACGGGAAGCCCAAGCTCCCCCTTTGGGGGAGTCAGAGGGGGCTACCTGTTTGTAAGTGGCTGTATGACAAGTAGTTGCAAAAACTGTCGTTTTTCCGCTGGAAAAACCGTGCGATTTTGACCTTCGTGAGATTTGAAAATTCGGGAGCAAGACCGAAAAATTTTCAAAAGTGGGCCTAAAAAACGGCCTTAAATTCAGAATATTCTTAACAAACCTCCGAGGCGCACCCCTTTACTCGCCCTTCCCGTCCTTCCCGTCCGCCACACACCCGCTCCACCCGCTCAGTGAGGGTGTATCAAAATGGCCACATGATGCTTGGTAGCGAAAAATATGTCCCTACAATGTGCTTCCCCCGCATTTTGATACATCCTCCATAGGGGGCTTTTTATGCTGATTTTTGATTTTTTAATGATAAAATATGCTTGATTACATAAAATTAACATTGATAATATAATTATGTTTATGTCTTTTACTATTTTTGTACGCGATTTTTAACTTTTAAAGAAAATATAGATATGCGTAGGATGTTTTTTATGAAGAGTGTGGCCATGTTGGCTATCATCGTTTCAGCTGTGAGTTGCTCAAGTGACGAGGACATGTATGATCCCAATGCGGCTCAAAATCAAGTGAAGGCCGAGTATGAGGCCAAGTTTATCAGCCAGTTCGGCAACATCGCCCCCGGACACACGTGGGGTTTCTCTGATCAGATGGCGCAAGGCGTTCGTAGCTCAGATCCGGGTGCCAACAATTGGGGCAGCTATGTAGAGGTTCCCGCTCCGCTTACGGCAGAGCAGATTGCAGTTGTGACAGACTGGTTTGCAGCCAATCCCAATCCGCAGGGTATCGCCGTAAATTGGTCCGACTTTTTCGTTCAGCAGGTCAGCTCGACCGACTATGGCACTCGTATGAACTACCTGACATGCGGTGACAACGACGAGCATATATATAATTTCAACAATGGCGACGGAGCTGTCAACGGTCAGGTCTGGGGCGGCAAGCTCACTGATCCCAACGACCAGAACAGCCGTGTCTTCCACTCAGACAAAATCCAGCTTATGGTCGAGAGCAGCACCTCGCGCTTCGGCTACCACAACTCTCTCGACAACTCGATGTATTACCGTTATGTCATCATCCCCGGCGACATAATCGACCCGAGTGTAGCCGGAATGTATTTCGTCGGCTTCGACTATGAATCTCACGGTCAGGACGCCGACAAGCAGATCGAGGCCGACGGCATCTACAAGGACTGGATCGTCCGTGTGACTCCGGGGCTCTACACAGAAGGACAGCGGATCATCGCCGAGGACTTCGGTGAAATCGGCGACTTCGACTTCAATGACGTGGTCTTCGACGTGCGCATCACGTGGAATTCGACTATCATCACCGTCCGCGCAGCCGGCGGCCGTCTGCCGCTGACCATCGGCGGTGTGGAGATTCACGAAGCGCTCGGCATCGGCACCGATGTCATGGCAAACACCGGTCGTGGCACCAAGACTTGTCCGGTCGCCGTCTTCCGCATACCGGGCAACTATGACTGGAATGCCAACAACATCCCCGTCGTGGTCAATAAGGACGGCGCCGACATCACGCTGACAACGGAAGCCGGCAAGGCTCCTGCAAAGATTTGCGTACCTCTGACTTATCGTTGGACCATCGAGAAGGTGAGAATCAGTGACGCTTATCCGGAATTCCCTGAATACGTAGCCAATCCAGGGAAAACAACATGGTGCACCAACCCCGTAGCGGGCACAGTGATCTGAATGTGATATAAAAACGAACATACATAACGATGGGAGGGAAACCCGCCAGCCACGGCTGCAGGTTTCCCTCCCATCGTTATGTATAGTCCCAACTGTTTGTTAGACGGCAGATGTCAGATATCAGAGTTTTCTTCCGTCATCTCGTAGGCAGAGGGTGCATCAAAATGCAGGGGAAGTAGGGACATCATGTGGCCATTTTGATACACCCTCATGGGGGTGGGGCCGTCGTCGTTTTATGTTTTTTTATTCTCCAGTCGTCCGCCGAGACCAACCAAAAACGCCGCTACTCGTCAACGAGCAGCGGCGTTCAAAGCCTATGTTAAAATGAAAAATCATTTTATCTTGGTTCTCGGTCGGAAGCCTGCTGCCATCACTTATGGCCCGCGTGGCGCCCGTGACCGATACTAACCTTTTCTTAGAAAGTTAAGGGAACCTCACGGTTGCCTCTGTTATCCACATTTGAAACTTTCTTTTTACCAATAACTAAAAACCTAAAACTATAAATATTACTACTAACCTAAAACAATCTATTAACCTTTTGACGATGCAAAGGTACGACGATTGCACGAAAGCGCGAATATTTTTGGTCTGCAAAATACATAAAACCGTATCATTCTTGATGTAAATCAACGACTGTTTGCGCACACAGTGGCAAAACAGTGTGTTTTTGCATGAAAAGCGGTATGGATACGATCATGCGGTATGGAAATATTGACAGGATTGTCCAAAAAACGTTTCGGATGCTTCGTGAAGTCGGATTTTTGCACTATCTTTGCATAAGACAAGCTACACTCGGCAATCGGTGAGCAAGCTCACATTACGCTCGTTTGCATTGTCCTTGCATAAGACAAGCTGCACTCGGCAATCGGTGAGCAAGCTCACATTGCGCTCGTTTGCATTGTCCTTGCATAAAACATATCACGCCCAATGAGAGTACTCATAGTCAACAAGAGCGAGAGCACGGGTGGAGCCGCCGTGGCAGCACGACGGCTCATGGACGCGCTGAACAACAACGGAGTGAAGGCACGCATGCTCGTGGCCGAAAAGGAGTCAGACAGTATCACCGTCTCGGGACTGTCCCGACGGTGGCTTCTCCGCTGGCACTTCCTGTGGGAACGTCTGGCAATCTTCGTCAGGCTTTACTTCAACCGTGAACATCTTTTTGAGGTCGACATCGCCAATAGCGGAAACGACATAACCGGAACGCGGGAGTTTCGCGAAGCCGACGTCATACACCTCCATTGGATCAACCAAGGCATGCTTTCGCTCGCCGGCATACGTCGCATCCTGGATTCGGGTAAGCCCGTGGTGTGGACCATGCATGACCTTTGGCCGGCATCGGCAATCTGCCATTACGCCCGCGGCTGTGGCATGTTCAAGAGTGGTTGCCGGCGCTGTCCGTTGCTGCCGGGCGGCGGCGGTGACAACGATCTGGCCGCCAAGGTGTGGCGCAAGAAGCAACGCATGCTGAAAGACCGCAGCATCTGCTACGTCGCGTGCAGCAAGTGGCTGGCCGGCGAGGCCCGCAACAGTGCGCTGCTCCGCGGACAGCATGTCACCGATGTACCCAACGCGATCGCCACCGGTGTCTTCCGTCCAACAGACCGGGCTGAGGCCCGCCATCTGCTGGGATTGCCCGCAGGCACTCGTCTGATACTCTTTGTGTCGCAACGGGTCACTGACCGTCGCAAGGGTATGGACTATTTTGTCGAAGCCATGACCCGTCTTGCGGCCGAACATCCGGAGCTTGCGGCCGAAACGAGCGTCGCCGTACTCGGCGGTCATGCCGAAGACGTGGCCTCGCTGCTGCCGGTCAAGGTTCTGCCGCTGGGCTACGTGAGTGACGAGCGCCGCATCGTGGATATATACAACGCCGCCGATGTCTTTGTCCTGCCATCGCTGGAAGACAATCTCCCCAATACGATCATGGAGGCAATGGCCTGCGGTGTGCCATGCGTGGGCTTCCGCGTGGGCGGCATACCGGAGATGATTGACCACCGCCGCAACGGATATGTCGCCGCATATCGTGACTCCGCCGACCTCGCCGAGGGCATCAACTGGGTGCTCAGCCACGACAATACCGAAGAATTGCGCCGTGCCGCCGTGTCCAAAGTCGTCTCACACTATTCCGAGCAGAGCGTCGCCCTCAGATACATAGAGGTCTA
Organism: Prevotella sp.; assembly: GCA_017483185.1. Taxonomy (GTDB): domain Bacteria; phylum Bacteroidota; class Bacteroidia; order Bacteroidales; family Bacteroidaceae; genus Prevotella. The sequence continues at coordinate 4,673 of JAFULM010000037.1, forward strand.
CAATCAGGCATTGGCGCAGAAACACTACCGGATATAAGCAAGTACAGTATTATATATTATAAGGTTAAGTATTATATATAACAAGGTTAAGTATCGTATATAATAAGGTTAAGTATCGTATATAATAAGGTTTTGTGTCGCGTATGATAAAGTTCAGCATAGTCACCATAACGTATAATGCCGCCCAAGCATTGCCCCGCACGGTTGAGAGCGTGCTCCGTCAGACGTGGCCGCACGTCGAGCACATCATCGTCGACGGCGCGTCCAAGGACGACACCGTTGCCGTCGCAGAAGACTACGCCCGTCGTTCGGACGATTCGGGATGCGGTCATAAGGTCTTCGTCATGTCCGAACCCGACCGCGGGCTTTATGACGCGATGAACAAGGGACTCAGGCGCGTCACGGGCGACTATGTTCTGTTCCTCAATGCCGGCGATTTCTTTCCATCCGACGACACGCTCGAGGCTGTCGTACGCGGCGGCCGGCTCGAGCAAACGCCTTCGGGCGAGTGGCCGGCAGTGCTCTACGGCGACACCGACATCGTCGACGGCGAGGGCCGTTATCTCCGTCCGCGCCGCTTGCGTCCGCCCCGCCGTCTTACGTGGAGGTCGTTCATGCACGGCATGCTGGTCTGTCATCAGGCGTTCTATGCCCGCACGGACATCGCCCGTGACATCACTTATGACCTCAGCTACCGCTATTCGGCCGATGTCGACTGGTGCATCCGTGTCATGAAAGAGGCCCGCCGACGCCGTCTTCTGCTCGTCAATGTCGGCCGGACGGTGGCCTGTTACACCGAAGAGGGCCAGACCACGCTTCACCATCGCGACTCTCTGCGCGAACGTTACCGCGTTATGACAAGCCACTACGGCCATGTGGTGACTCTGCTGATGCACTGTTGGTTTGTCATCCGCGCTTTCTTTTACCGTTTCAGGAAAGCCCCGACCTTGTCCCGGTAGTCTTCCGGATAGTCGTGGAAAGAGCGGGCGTGACCCGTTTCGCGCGTTACCATCACCTCTTTGTATCCCGGTTTGGCCTTATAGAGAGGCTTGAGCATCCACGTCGGCACGAAGTCATCGGCGTCACCGTGTATGAAAAGCATCGGACGGCGGCAACGGGCGACCTGCCGCAAGGGTGACGCTTCATCAAAACTCCATCCGTATTTCATCTTGCAAAGTGCTCCGGCAACCTGTATCAGCGGGAATGTCGGCAGCCCGAACTGTTCCTTCAGCTGCACCGTAAATTCATCCTTGACGCTCGTATATCCGCAATCCTCGATGAAACGGCTGATGTACGGCGGCAATTTTTCGCCCGAGACGCACATCGTCGTGGCCGCGCCCATCGAGACGCCGTGGACCACCAGCTGCGACGGACACACGCTGTCGCGGAACAGCTCCTCCGCCACCTCCGTCCACCGGATGACGTCCAGCCTGTCGAGCCAGCCCATCTGTATCGCCTCGCCGTCGCTGAGGCCGTGGGCATGAAGGTCCGGCATGAGGATGTTCCAGCCCAAATCGCGCTGATACATCCGCCCGAGATAGAGAAATTTGACCGCGCAGTCCTTATATCCGTGGACGATTACGGCCGTCCGCCCGTGCGCCCCGTCGGCGCGGGCATAGAGGGCGTGGTGGCGTTCGCCCGTCGGCATTACGACAAACGTGTCTCTCAGCAGTCCTCCGGCGCGCATGCTGTCCGTCCATTGGCGCATGTCGGGATAATTGTTGAACAGTTGCGTGTAGGCACTATCCATGTCGCGGCGGTTCGGATCGGGCGCGAGCGAGTAGGAAAGCAGATACAGGCTGCTTCCGACCGTGGTTGCGATGACAGCCACGACCGCCGCCGCTGTGATATAGATAGCTTTCTTCATGAGTGTTCCTCCCTTCATCAGCCCCATCGTCCGGGTGTTTGCGTATTGCCGATTTTCTGGCATTATTCCAAAATCTGGGCTGCGTGGTCCTTCACCTTTATCTTCTTCGGTTCGATGATACGCTCGACGGTGCCGTCTTCGGCGATGATGAACGTCGTGCGGAACGTACCGAAATACTTCCGGCCGCACATGCTCTTCTCGCCCCACACGCCGAATTTCTCCGCCAGAGCGTGCTCCGTGTCGGCGATGAGGCGGAACGGCAGCTCATTCTTTGCAATGAACTTCTGATGCGATTTCTCGTCGTTGATGCTCACGCCGACCACTTCATAGCCGGCACTGCGCAGCGCGTCGTAGTTGTCGCGCAGATTGCAAGCCTGGCTTGTACATCCCGAAGTCATATCCTTCGGGTAAAAATAGAGCACGAGTTTCTTGCCGGCGAAGTCGCTCAGTTTCACTTCCTGTCCTTTCTCGTCGCGTCCGAGGATTTCCGGCGCCTTGTTTCCTGTTTCCATAATCAATACTGTTGTTTTGGTTTATACATGCCGCAAGCATACATTATATATACTGCGCGCATACGTTATGTCTACTGCAAATATACATCACATTCTCCGAAAGCGTATGGCTTTTATGATTAAGTAACGTCATTTATGAGTTTCTGCCACTTCGCGGCACTCCGGAACGGGTTCTTCCTCATCGTTCCGAGGTTTTACTACTGTCGTCGCATGCCGACAGAGACTTTCGCGCCCGCGTGACAAATTCCTCCGCAAGAAGCGGTTTCCTCTGATTTTTATGATTACCTTTGCGCCGTTTAAAAGGTATAAGATGAAACCATTAAGTAGAAATGCCGTCATAGGTTATCCTGCCGGAATAATAACCGGAGTGACCTACGGCCTTAATCCGCTGTTTGCCATGCCCCTGATACATGACGGCGCAGCCATCGAATCAATACTGTTTTTCCGCTACGGCTTTGCCGTCCTGCTCTTGGGGATATTCCTGATGACGCGCAGACAGAGCTTCCGGCTATCGTGGCGTCAGGCCGGCGTGCTTCTGACGCTCGGTCTGCTGTACACGGCAAGCAGCACGTTCCTCTTCGCCGCCTACAACTATGTGGCCTCCGGGCTGGCCACGACCCTCGTCTTTCTCTATCCGGTGCTTGTGGCCGTGATAATGGTGTTCCTGCGTGTGGTGCCGTCGTGGCCAGTGTGGCTTTCCATCGCCGTCACATTTGCGGGCGTATTGATAATGACCTGGAGCGACGGACCGCAACCGGTCAATCCCTTGGGAGTGATGCTCGCGCTGGCTTCGGCGCTGGTATATGCCTTGTTCATCGTGATAATAAACCGCAGCAAAGTGATAAAACCCATACCAAACACTTTGCTCACGTTCTATGCCCTTTGTGTGGGAGCCTTCATTTTCTTCATCAAGATTGTCATGTCCGGCACCGACGTGACGGCCGGCATCGACGGCGCATGGTCGTGGATGAACCTCGTCGGGCTGGCACTGCTGCCCACCATCGTCTCCACGGCGACGCTGGCGGTGGCCACGCGCAACATCGGCGCAACCAAGGCGTCGGTGCTCGGAGTGTTTGAACCGGTCACGGCCATCCTCGTGGGCACGTTGGTATTCGGCGAACCGCTGACCGCAAATATCGTTGCCGGCATCGCGCTGGCCGTGACGGCCGTGATGTTCATGATTGCTTCCACCAAGCGATAGACACTTCCCCACCCTTCCTTCTTGTCCCATCCATCAATAACCAAACCACTACTGTATGACAAAATCCGATAATACATCCCGTGAGAAAGAGATATACAAGGTGACCCTTTGTGGCGGGGCGGTCAATCTGTTGCTGCTCGTGTTCAAGTTTGTCGCCGGAGTCACGGCCCACAGTTCGGCGATGATAGCCGACGCCGTCCATTCGCTGTCCGACTTCGTCACCGACATCGTCGTGATCGCGTTCGTGAGAATATCGGGCAAGCCACAGGACGAAGACCATGAGTACGGTCATGGCAAGTACGAGACCTTTGCGACGGCGCTGATAGGAGCGGCGTTGCTCATTGTCGGCATCGGAATATTTGCCGATTCGGCGTCCGGCATCGTCGGGTTCATGCGCGGAGAACGCCTCGAAGCCCCAGGCATGCTGGCCTTTGTGGCGGCGTTGGTGTCGGTGCTGTCGAAGGAAGCCGTCTACCGCTATACCGTCATCAAGGGCCGCCGGCTGAACTCAAAGGCCGTGATAGCCAACGCCTGGCACCATCGCAGTGACGCTCTGTCGTCGGTAGGAACGATGGCAGGCATCGGCGGGGCCATATTCTTGGGTGATACGTGGCGCGTGCTCGACCCGTTGGCGGCACTGGTGGTGAGCCTGTTTATCATCCGGGTGGCCTGGCAGCTGGTGAAGCCGAGCATCGACGAACTGCTCGAAAAGTCGCTGCCGAAGGACATGGAGGACACGATAACGGCCGTCATCCTGTCGTTCAAAGGCGTCAGATCGCCCCATCATCTCCGCACGCGCTACATCGGCAACACCATCGCGATAGAGGTTCACATCAGGCTCGACGGCTCCATGACGCTCAACGAAGCGCACGACATAACCAAGGGGATAGAGGCGGCGCTGAAGGAGAAGTTTGGAGAGAGAACACATATCGGCATACACATGGAACCGTGGAAATGACGGGGAGACCATAGGACGGGATAATATCAAATAAGGTTCATGCACATGGTAGGGACATAGTCTTGTCTTTGTCCGCCCGTCAAACGTTGATTTTCGATACGTTGTTTGCGGACAAAGACGAGACTATGTCCCTACCATGTGCATGAACCTTATTCTTACTGCCTTTTCCGGCCTCTCAGAGCCACTCCAGCGCCTTTTCTATCTCCTCCTTCATCTTATCGTTTGCGACCATGCCGATGTTCTTGAACGTCAGGCGGCCCTCGTGGTCAAAGACGAGATAGGTCGGTATGCCGTCAGACTCGTACGTGTCGAGGATATAGCCGTACTGTTCGCGCGTCAGATAATAGTGGTCGCCGTCGATGCCGCCAATCATCTCCTGCCACGTCTCGGCCGGCGATGTCGGTCCGGTGATGTAGACGAAGACCACGTCCTCGTTCTTCAGCTCCTCCTTCAGCGGTTTCATCCGCTTGTGTCCGGCCTTGCACGGACCGCACCATGTGGCCCAGATGTCCACCACGACGGCCTTGCCCTTGTATTTGTCGAGTATCGTCGCGAGAATGTCCGCGGGCTTCACGTCGTCCAGTTTGTGGAAGAAGACATTGCCGCGGCGGGCCAGTTCCTCCTGAAGCTGCTTGTCCTTGGCGCGCTTCCCGGCTACCAGTGAACTCAGCGCGGGGTCGGTGATGGTCGCTTCGGCGGCTGCGTCGAGAGTGATCCGGCCTTTGAGGAAAGCCTCGACCGTGGCCACCTGACGGTTGTAAGCGTTGTTTATGACGACGGGGCGGTCGTAGGAGTAGGCCGACGAGAGGCCGTTGCCGAACATGGCGTAGTCAGACTCGAGGATCTCCATCGGCGTGCCGTCGGTCAGCGGGGCGTCAAAATGCGGCACGTTCAGGCTCTTCCGCAGTTTCTCATATTCCGCTGCCGTCTTTATGTTCGCCCGACGGACTTTCGCCTGTTCCCATGAGCGGCTGAAATCATACTGCCAGCCGAGCGCCGTTCTCTCCAGATTCATGCGCAGGATGGCGCGTGCAGCGTCCGTCAGCCCTTTGATCTGATTGACCTCCTCCTTCTTCTCTTTCAGCGTCTTGCTGATCAAGGCCGCATATTCCGCTGCCGACCACCCGTCCGTTCCGGTGGTCATCAGGGAGTCGTACGATGACATGAAGAGCCGCTGAAGTCCGGACACGTTCCCGTTTATGACCTTGTTGGTGTGCGCCAGAGAACCGGTGAAGCCGAAGAAAGCATCATCTTTCTGCCCGTTGGCCAGGTCCAAGGCCAGCGACACCTCCTCACCCGGCACGGCAAATATGCTGGCATAGTTCACGCTGCTGATGCCGGCGACTATCACGGACGGATGAGTGAGTTCGGCTTCCACCTCGGCCGTCCCGTCATCGTTGAGCTTCACGGCGAAACGGCGCTGCTGCTTCTCCCCCAGGACGCTGTACCACCCGTCCAGTTTCGCCTCCATCTCCGGCCTGTAACCGTAGGCCTTGAAGCGCACCTTCACTTTCCCGGGAGCATATCTCGTCACGGGCAGCGTCTCGTCGCCCTCATACTTCTTCTCTTTCAACTCCTTCGGTATGCCAATCTCCGGACTGAAGCTGTCGTCGTGTATGCCGAAGATGCGCCAGTCGCCCTTCGCCTCGCCCTCCGCAAAGTCCATCATCTTCGTGCCCTTCGGCATCGGAGCGAAGCGCAAGGTGAAGTCCGTCTCGCCGTTGTCGGGCATGAAAAACTCCTTTCCGGGCACGATGCCGTCGGCCGACGTCAGCCTGTATGTCTTGCCGTCCGCGTCTGTCAGCCGGCTCGCAGCGGCTATCCTTATCCATTCTTTGGGCGTGTGTTCTGCATGTATATATAACAATGTGGCCGTGTCGGCAAACTCCACGCGCGTCACCTCGATTGTTCCTGTGTTGGCATACATCGTCACGGGCTTCTCCCACACGGCTGTCTTCTTGCGTGCCGCCTCGGTCTGCAAGGCCGCGAAAGGCAACAGGAGCAGGAGTACGGCTAATAGTTTGTTTGTTTTCATATTGATAATCTGATGTGATTTAAACATCACAAAGATAAGACATTCCCATCGCCCGACAATCAAAAGACCACGGGAATGTCAATTGCTTTTGTGTTTTTTAAGGTTTTCATCCGACATCTGGGCAACTATTGCAAAGTGGAATGAGCACCGAGAGGCACCGGGAGACATCGGAGGCACTGGGAGGCACTGGGAGGGCAGGCTTCCAGCCTGCCAAATCCTCATCGCCCATATTGACAATATTATTACTTTTATATTATTGTTTGGGGCAGGCTGGAAGCCTGCCCTCCCAGTGATTCCCAGTGATTCCCAGTGCCTCCCAGTATTTCCCAGTGTCTCCAAGTAATTCCCAGTATTTCCCGGTGTCTCCCGATGCTCATTCCACTTTGCACTTGTTGTAAATACTTTGTAAGAATTTCATATATCCGTGTGTCCGAAAAATTCCGAATTTAAGGCCGTTTTTCAGACCCACTTTTGAAAATTTTTCGGCCTCGCTCCCGAATTTTCAAGTCTCGCGAAGGTCAAAATCGCACGGTTTTTCCGGCGGGAAAACGACAGTTTTTGCAACACATTCATTCTTAGCTGTTTATGAATGGCGTCAGCTCTCCCTCCCCTTGGGGAGGGCCGGGGTGGGGCCCCGCGAGGCCCTCCCGGCTCTGCAACGGGGCTGCTATTGCATTGCAACGGCGGCCCCGCTGCAACATGACGGCGTGCTCGTTGCAACCCCGCGGCGGCCCCGTTGCTCGACGAAACCCTCTTTTCGGTCCAAAAACAATCATCAAAAACTCGCCAACTTTTGCAAAATTTGAAAGCCGTAAGGCCCTTAATGCCCCTCTCTGCCTCCCAAGCTCCCCCTTCGGGGGAGTCAGAGGGGGCTGTCCTTCTGGGCCATTCGGCCCTTATTGCTCATAAAAACCCCAATCTTTGAGCATTTTCCCAAACATGATTTTGTAAAATATTATTATTGCTGTCCAGTAAAACAGATTTCCGTACGGCATGCTCAATCTGCTGTAGGGACATAGTCTTGTCTTTGTCCGCAAATAACATATTGATATCCAATCTTTTTCTTGCGGACAAAGACAAGACTATGTCCCTACAACAGATTGGGCTTTTCA
>JAFULM010000038.1 GCA_017483185.1 Prevotella sp.
GACCCGTAGCGAACGCCTCTATGCCACATAATCAATCGCCTGATGAGAAACGTGTACATAAGCCAACCGACCCACGTTGAATCAGTTGGTATGGAGGCGGTCGCGACGGGTCGCGACCCTACTTGTGGGAGTTCTGTAATACCCTCGGTTCCCGACGGTCAATGTGCCAGTTCCTTAAACCTCAGCGCGGCCTCCAGCATGCTCAACCGCGGCATATCGAACCCTACGCGGCGGGCCTCGGCTATCGGGCGCGTGTAGAGATAGTCGATCTCCATCGGCCGGTGGTTGTCGTAGTCGAGTTTCATCGACGGCGAATAGGGCGTCATGGCCATCGTGTTGCGTATCATCTTGTCCGCAAAGGCCTCGGTGACACCGCTGACGCCAAGCGCGCGGGCAGCCCCGACGACCTCCATCATCATCTCCTTCACGAGCACAAGCGTCGACGGGCACTCCAGCAGACGGTCGGTCCGGGTGTCGAGAGCGACGGTCAGACCGTTGAACGGCATGTTCCAGACGGCCTTCCGCCATCGCGCCTCGTCATATTCGACCGCAGCCGCACCGACACCCGCATCCTTCAGATCCGCAATCAGAGCGTCGACGAGCGAGGCGTCGGGACAGGAGTAGTTGCCGATGTTGATGTTGCCGTAACACTGATGCGCGATGTGTCCCGGTCCCACCTTAGCCGAACAGATGAAGGCGAGGCCTGCAGCAAGCCACACACCGGGCATCGCGGCCTGCAAGTCGGCCTCGAGCCCGATGCCGTTTTGGATGAGCACAACGAGCGTGCGACTGTGGAGAACGGGCCGCAGCAGGTCAGGGAGCAAACGGTTGTTGACCGACTTCAGGCCGACCAGCACGATGTCACACTGAGGCATGTCCGCCGACGAAGCGTAGGCACAAACCCGCTCGAGACGGAAGTCGCCGTCGCAGGAGTCTATCCGGAGGCCGGATGAGAGGACGTGGTCATAGTCTGTGTGCAACAGGAAGTGGACATCATGGCCCGCACGGGCCAGCTTGGCACCATAATAGCCGCCGATGGCACCTGTGCCGATAATACCGTATTTCATGGTTTCTGCGTCTTTTGTTTTGTCATTACGTTGTCTAATATCCGTGCAAATGTAGCGATTTTTATCCTTAACGGCCGTTAATTTGGAAATAAAAGCGTAACTTTGCAGGGTTATTTTATATGCGTTGACTTTGGAACAAAACATATCCGGCCTGCTTGGCCATATAAAGTATCCCGACGACCTGCGTCGACTGAGCGTCGACCAGCTGCCCGAGGTGTGCCGCGAACTGCGCGAGGACATTGTCGAAGAACTGTCGGTCAATCCCGGTCACTTGGCTTCGAGCCTCGGAGTGACCGAAATCACGGTAGCCCTACATTACGTATATGATACGCCTTACGACCGCATCGTCTGGGATGTCGGCCATCAGGCTTACGGCCACAAGATACTGACCGGCCGGCGCGAACAGTTCTCGACCAACCGCAAGCTGCACGGCATCATGCCGTTCCCGTCGCCCACAGAGAGCGAATATGACTCTTTCGTCTGCGGACACGCCAGCAACTCCATATCGGCGGCATTGGGAATGGCCGTGGCGGAGGAGAGATTTGCGAGGAGTGAGGAGTTGATTTCGAGGAGTGAGGAGTTGACTTCGAGGAGTGAGGAGTGTGGAGTGAGGAGTGAGAATAGCAGCATAAAGGATGGAAATGAAGCGCCGGAGAACGGCAAAGACATTTCTCCCTCCTCCCCCCTCCCTCCTCCCTCCTCGAAAAAATCTCCCTCCCCGAGAAACAAACGCCACATCGTCGCTGTCATCGGCGACGGAGCCATGAGCGGCGGACTGGCATTTGAGGGCCTCAACAACGTGTCCTCGACACCCAACGACATGCTCATCATCCTCAACGACAACAACATGAGCATCGACCGCAGCGTCGGCGGAATGAAACAATATCTCTTGGAACTCAACACCAACGAGACATACAACGCCCTGCGCTTCCGCGCCGGCAACTGGTTGCGCTCCAAAGGTTTCCTCGCCGACGACCGGCGCAACGGTCTCATCCGGCTCGGCAACGCACTGAAGTCGGCCATCAGCCATCAGCAGAACATCTTCGAAGGACTCAACATACGCTACTTCGGACCTTTCGACGGGCACAACGTCAAGGAACTGGTCCGCGTCCTGCGGCAGCTCAAGGACATGAAAGGACCGAAGCTGCTCCACCTCCATACGACAAAGGGAAAGGGATATGAACCGGCGGAAAAGGCCGCCACAATATGGCACGCGCCGGGAATGTTTGACCCGGCTACGGGCGAACGGATCAAAAGCGAAAAGCCCGGCATGCCGCCGAAATATCAGGATGTTTTCGGACACACTCTACTCGAACTCGCACGCCGAAATCCGCGCATCGTCGGAGTGACCCCTGCCATGCCCACGGGATGCTCGATGAACATCATGATGGAGGCCATGCCCGACCGTACATTCGACGTCGGCATCGCCGAAGGCCACGCCGTGACCTTCTCCGGAGGCATGGCCAAGGACGGACTACAGCCTTTCTGCAACATATACAGTGCTTTCGCGCAACGCGCTTACGACAATATCATACACGACGTAGCCATACTCCGTCTGCCCGTCGTCATCTGTCTCGACCGTGCCGGACTGGTCGGCGAGGACGGAGCGACCCACCACGGAGCGTTCGACATGGCCGCCCTGCGTCCCATACCCAACCTCACCATCGCATCGCCGATGGACGAACACGAGCTGAGACGGCTGATGTTTACGGCCCAACTGCCCGACAAGGGGACATTTGTCATACGCTATCCGCGCGGACACGGCGTGATCAGCGACTGGCAGTGCCCGCTTGAGGAGATTGCCGTCGGCACAGGACGGCGTCTGAAGGACGGAGAGGGGACGGCCGTGATGACCATCGGGCCCATCGGAAACATCGCAGCCGAAGCCATAGCCGACATCGAACGGGAACATCCCGACATGCACGTGGCACACTACGACATGCGTTTCCTCAAACCGCTGGACGAAAACATTCTCGCCGAAGCAGCCCGACGCTTCGACCACATCATCACCGTCGAGGACGGAGTGCGCAACGGCGGTTTCGGTTCGGCCGTGCTCGAATGGATGGCCGACAACGGGCATGCTCCGCGGATGACACGTCTCGGTCTGCCGGACAACTTTGTCGAACACGGCACCGTGGCCCAATTGCAACACATCACGGGCATCGACAAGGAGGCAATCATGAAGGCAATCATGACTACTTGTTCTAAATAAACATAGCTTATGAAGATTATCATCGGTGGTGCCGGCGCTGTTGGCACACACTTGGCCAAACTCCTGTCACGCGACAATCAGGACTGCACCCTGATTGACGAAGACGAGGAACGGCTCGCCGGACTTGACGGCGAATACGATATCATGACCGTTCTGGACTCGCCGACCAGCATCCGCGCACTGAATGAGGCCGGAGCAAAGGACGCCGACCTCTTCGTCGGGGTCACACCGGACGAGAGCCGCAACATGAACGCATGTATGATCGCCCACGCTATGGGCGCAAAAAAAACAGTGGCTCGCATCGACAATTATGAATATTTAGCCTCTGAACACAACTCTTTCTTCAAGAAGATTGGCATAGACTCACTCATCTATCCCGAAGTGCTGGCCGCAGGAGACATCAACAACTGTCTACGAATGAGCTGGGCACGCCAGAGATGGGACGTCTTCGGAGGGACATTGGTTCTCCTCGGCGTCAAACTCTACGCCACATGCGAAATCCTCAACCAGCCATTGCGGACCCTCTGCGGACCGGATGACCCTTATCTCGTGGTGGCAATCAAGCGCGGGACGGAAACAATCATACCCGGCGGAAACGACGAACTCCACGAACGGGACCTCGTTTTCTTCATGACCAAGAGCGAGGATGTGCCCTACATACGCAAGATTGTGGGCAAGGAACACTACTCGGACGTGCGCAACGTCATCATCATGGGAGGCAGCAAGACGGCTGTAAGGGCATCTCTGACGGCACCGGACAACATGAAGATCAAGATCATCGAACGCCGGGAGGAACGCTGCGAACGCCTCAACCAGCTGCTCGGAGAGACAGACACGATGGTCATACACGGCGACGGACGTGACATCGGACTTCTGGAAGAAGAGGGAATAAGGAACACTCAGGCGTTTGTCGCACTGACAGAACACGCCGAAACCAACATCCTCGCCTGTCTGACAGCCAAGCGTCTCGGAGTGAGAAAGACCATCGCGATGGTCGAAAACCTCGACTACGTGAAGATGGCGGAAGAACTTGACATCGGAACGATCATCAACAAGAAGACCATTGCGGCCAGCCATATCTATCAGATGATGCTTGACGCAAAGGTGAGCAACATGCGCTCGCTGATGATGATAGACTCGGAAGTGGCCGAATTTACCGCCGCACAAGGCTCACCGGTAACGAAGAAGCCCGTCAAGGCACTCGGTCTGCCGTTTGGTGTGACCATCGGCGGACTGGCAAGGGGCGGCAAGGGCATGCTCGTTAACGGTAATTCGCAGATTGAAGCGGGCGATGCCGTAATGGTGTTCTGCCACGAACAGAACATGAAAAAGATAGAGAAGTACTTCAAATCCGCCTCTTTATGGTAGTTTTAAGATTGCTCCCAAACCTCAATTCGCCTCTTTATGGTAAACTTTAGGATTGTCTCCAAAATCATCGGACAACTTCTTTTCCTTGAAGGAGTGTTCATGTTGTGTTGCTTTCTGATGGCTCTCTACTATGACGAAGACGACGTCATGGCCTTCATCATATCCCTGATAGCCACCGTCGGAGCGGGACTTATCTTCAAATACTTCGGCCGTGACGCCTCCAACAACATGAGCCGGCGCGACGCCTACCTCGTCGTTACATCCACGTGGGTCATCTTCAGCGTCTTCGGCATGCTGCCATATATTGTCGGCGGATACATAACCCACCTGCCGGATGCCTACTTCGAGACAATGTCGGGCTTCACGACGACCGGCGCGACCATTCTCGACAGCGTCGAAGAGTTGCCACACGGCATTCTCTTCTGGCGCTCGCTGACCCAGTGGATCGGCGGATTGGGAATTGTCTTCTTCACCATCGCCATCCTCCCGTCGATGGTCGGCGGCAATGTGAAGGTCTTCGCGGCCGAAGCCACCGGCCCCATAAGGTCGAAGATGCACCCTCGTCTGAGCACAAGCGCCAAGTGGATATGGTCTATCTACTTCGGCCTGACGGTGGCCTGCATGCTCGCTTTCTGGATAGCGGGAATGAACTGGTTCGACAGCGTAAACTATTCGATGTCCACTACGGCCACGGGCGGCTTCTCTACACACAACGACAGCACCGAATATTTCCGTTCGCCGGCGATAGAATACGTAGGAATACTGTTCCAGTTTCTCTCCGGAATCAACTTCACGCTGCTCTACATGGCTGCCTTCAAGGGCAAACTGCGCAACATGCTGTCCAATTCCGAGTTCCGGCTGTACATCGCCGTCGTCTCCATCGCGACGATATGGATAATGTATCTGCTCATCGCCCGTCTGGACTACGACTTCGAACGCGCTTTCCGCAGTGCCCTGTTTCAGGTCGTCTCGTTCATAACGACAACGGGACTCTTCAACGACAACGCCGGTGCATGGCCCCACATAACGTGGGTAATCCTCGGATCATGTATGTTCATCGGAGCCTGTGCGGGTTCGACCAGCGGCGGATTCAAGTGCATCCGTGGCGTGATGGTGCTCAAGGTCATGCGCAACGAGTTCCGCCATCTGCTTCACCCGAACGCCGTTTTGCCTGTCAAGATCAACGGCCAAAGCGTCCCCCATTCGAAAATAACCACTCTTCTGGCGTTCTTTTCCGCCTACGTGCTGATGTGTCTGATTGCCGCCACGATTATGATTGTGGCCGGAGTGGACAATGTCAACGCCATCACAATCTCACTGAGTTGTATGAGCAACGTCGGTCCGACGCTCGGAACGGAAATCGGTCCGGTCATGTCGTGGGGACAGTTGCCCGACATCGTGAAATGGATTTGCTCCCTGCTGATGCTCATGGGGCGTCTGGAGATTATGTCGGTGCTGCTCCTCTTCACCCGCAGCTATTGGACGGAGAACTGATTCAAGTCTCTTTCTCCCCTTCGGCGGCACCATCCAGCAGCCGGCTGACGTCCTCCTGAAGCCGGACGAACTGCGGACAGTACATATATCCCATGTTCTTCTTCAACATTGAGCGTATGTCGGCTATGCTGTTTTCGTAGCACGACATCTCGTTGCGCATCTGCGTGCGGTGGGCAGCCGTGGCATATATCTCCCTTTCGCGTTCCTGCCGCAGCCGGTTGCACACCTTGTTGAGTATCGGAACGACCACGGTGTCAAAGACGTGATGACCCTGCATATATAGATATGTGGTCTGCGGCGTCACGCCCAGCGCCGCCAGTTCGTCCTTCATACGCAGATAGCCGGTCTTGGCCTTGGGGTAATGCTGTTGCAGGGCATGGACCTTGCGTCCCACCTTGTGACGAAGATGATCAATAGAGGCCATCGGATTGTCGACATTGAAGCCTCCGGGGTCTACGATACGGCAGAAGTCGGTGATGGAAAAATAGGGATAATTGCCCGTGCGGTATGCCCAGATGGACCACACGAACAGCGGATAACAGGCTTCGGAGTACAGCCGGAAGTATTCTTCAAAGTCAAAAATGGCGTGGTCGTTGAGCGTAACCATCACGCAGACGTCATGGAGGCTACGCGCATAACACTGGAAATTCTCTATCGCATAGACGTAGGTGTGGAGCACGTAGGGGTTGGAGACGACCTTGCGCGACTGGTCCGTGCATCCCTGCAGCAGATAGTCGTAGTCGGCATCGACACAGGCTATCATGTCGCGGCCCGTTCCTCCGGCTATCAGACTCATCAGCACGGATTTCTTGCCGCGCTGCAGTGTCCCCTTGGAAGGCAGCATAACCTCGAAATAGCGGTCGGCGTTCTCATACCGGCTCAGCACCGTGCGCCAGAAGAAGATGTCGTCGTAGCTCTCCACGTATGCCACAATGCGACGCCGCGCCTTCTTCGGGGCCATTCGGTTGGCGGCCTCGAAGTATCTGGATGTGATGTTGTCTTTCAGGCGACGGGACATGGTTGATGTTTTTTTTAAAGGGTGTTAAGGTCTTTAAGGGCTTTAATGACCTTAAAGTCTTTAAGGTTCGGTTCCTAAATGTTATTCTACCCCACCGTTATGTCGCTGACCTCCGTCACCTTGTCCATCCAGCCGTTCATTATCACGGCCGGCGAATGGGTCGTGAGGATGATCTGGACGTTGGGATTCAGCTCGACGATGAGGTCGATGAGCTGCTTCTGCCAGTCTATGTGCAGGCTGATCTCCGGTTCGTCCATGAAGAGGACATAGTGCTGTCCGTCCTCGATGAGCACCGTCAGCAGGATGGCCAACATCTGTTTCTCGCCACTGGAGAGCTGATACGGCAGCAGTTCCTCACCGATCTGGGTGAAAGCGATTTCGTTTTTCGAGCGTATCAACCTCTTGCCGGTCTCTGCGAAGAGGCTGTCTATCATGTCCTGAAACTTCCGTTTCGGCTCCGACAACTGTTGCGCCTTCTGCGCGCTGTCCGCCTCGCCGCTTTGGAGAACCTCGATGATACGGTTGCCGATGTTGACCTGATAGTCCAAATATTTCCGCTGGAGCTGGTACAGCTGCCAGTCCAGCTCCGTGGCGACGGTAGCATCGACTATCTTGTTCATCACCTCACCCGACACCAGAGGCCGGTCGAAGCTCCTGATGACGTCATAACGTATCCACCGCGCGTCCTCCGGTTCGACTCCGAGGCGCACCCCTTTGAGCAGATGACTGGGAAACTCGCCGCCGGAGAGCAGTCCGCGCACGACCTTGTTGAGTATCGTGCTCTTGCCGACACCGTTGATACCGCTCAGGATATTGACCTTCCGGTCCAGCTTCCACTTGATGTGCTTCATGCCGCTCCACAGCGAGTCAATCTCTATTTCGGTTATATAATCTGCATATTTCATTGGCATACGGTTGATTTATGTTACTCTGTCAGCAAATATACGAATATTATCGCACACGGCAATGCGCCGGGCCCTTATTTTTTTGTAATTTTGCAGCCTCACAGGACTATATATATATTAATGTATATGAACGACAAAAACTATCGCCCGCTCCTCGCCCACCTCAGCATGTTCGGCGCCTGCGCCTTCTGGGGGCTGATGGCTCCCATCGGCAAGGATGCCATGACCCACGGTCTCACCGGCATCGACATGGTCACATTCCGTGTCTGCGGAGCCGCTCTGCTCTTCTGGCTGACATCATTTTTCACACCTCGCGAACATGTCTCACGCCGCGATCTCATGCTCCTGCCGCTGGCCGGACTCTTCGGACTCGTCACCAACCAGTGTTGCTACACCATCGGACTGAGCATCACGACGCCCGTCAACGCCAGCATCGTCACCACCTCGATGCCTATCTTCGCCATGATTCTGGCCGCGCTGATACTCAAGGAGCCCATCACCGGGCGCAAAGCCATCGGCGTGCTCATGGGATGTAGCGGCGCGCTCATCCTCATCCTCACCTCGGCTGCGGCCACCGACGCCAAGGTCGGCGACATCCGCGGCGACCTGCTCTGCCTGTTCGCACAATTTTCGTTTGCCCTCTATCTCGCCCTGTTCAGTCCGCTCGTGCGCCGCTATTCCGTGTTCACCATCAACAAGTGGATGTTTCTCTGGGCCGCCGTCTTCATCCTGCCGTTCTCGTGGCCTCAAGTGGCGGCCATCCGATGGGCCGACGTGCCCGTCAGGACATGGTGGGAGACAGGCTATATCATCTTTGTGGCGACCTATCTGAGCTATATCCTGACTATGGTCGGCCAGCGCACGCTGCGCCCGACCGTCGTCAGCATCTACAACTACGTCCAGCCTCTCGTCTCCGTCATCGTCAGCGTCGCTGTCGGAATGGCCGTCTTCCGCCCCTCCCACGCCCTCGCCGTGGTGCTGGTCTTCTCCGGAGTGTGGCTTGTGACGAAGTCGAAGAGCCGCCGGGACATGGAGAAGGAGAAGTAGGAGGGCCTCTCCCCGACCCTCCCCAAGGGCTATTCCATACCACATTTTTTTGCTTTATTGGAAGCAACGTGACAAGTTCATTTGGAAACCTTTATGTGGAGTAATCTCATTGAGGACGCAGCAGAGCTTCCACAAGTAGGGTCGCGACCCGTCGCGACCGCCTCGTGGTCACACAATCAATCGTCTGACGGGACGTGCATATAAGCCAATCGAACGTGTTGTATCAGTTGGCAAGGAGGCGGTCGCGACGGGTCGCGACCCTACTTGTGGGAGTTCTGCTACGCCCTCAATGAGATTACCCCACATAGATGCGTCCAAATGGGTTTATCACATTATATCCTCTGCCAAGTAGTGTTCGAACCTACTTTTCCGCAACACTTTCTGAATTTTCCCAACAAAAAGTGTTAAAAAAGGCCTTTAAAGGCCTCCATTTTGCCATTATTTCAAAAAAAACATCAGACGGTCGCAAATATCGCAAAATAGCGCGTGCAAGTGTAACCGACTGACGGTAAGATTGTTATCCCGCGAAATCGCGATTTGTGCAATTTTTCAGCGCCGAAAAGCGCCTTTTTCGGGCCCAAAACGTTGCTTTTTCATTGCCGCGGCGGCCCCGTTGGTCTGCAACGAGCACGCCGTTGGCTTGCAACGGGGCGCTCGTTGCAACCCCGCGGCAGCCCCGTTGCAACCTCGCGGGGCCGCTACGGCACGACCGCCGCTTGGCGAACATGATTTTGAGGCCATTCGGAGGCAAAATACTCGCATTTTCGTTTGTCCGGATTTTTTTAGCAACGATTTTTACAATCGAGCGGCAAAGTCCTTCCGATAGATAACGTCTTTAAGGTCCTTAAAGACTTCCCTTTACAAAAAAACAGGCTTTCGTTTGGTGAGCGCAGAAAATTGAATTAACTTTGCACTAAACAAACAAAAGACGTCAAGCCATGACAAAACTGACCGACATCATCAAGCAGAGGAGCAAGAAGCAGCAGTATAAGGACTTCTTCTTCATCACACTCGGCATCCTGCTCTATTCGTTCGGATATACCGCCTTCATCCTGCCCGAAAAGGTAGTTATGGGCGGTGTGGCCGGTATTTCGGCCCTGCTCTACTATTGGCTCGGTTTCCCGGCCGGTATATCCATCTGGGTGCTCAACTTCTCGATGTTGCTCATCGCCTTCCGCGCCCTAAGCCGCCAGTTCACGATACGCACAATCATCGGCGTGACCATCATGTCCGTCTTGGTCAGTCTGCTCCAACCGGTGTTCCAGCAGATACCCATCATCACGGCCGGCGAAGACAAGTTCATGCACGTCCTGATCGGCGGAGCGCTGGGCGGTGCCGGTCTCGGACTCGTCTTCTCCCACAACGGGTCGACGGGAGGCACGGACATCATCATCGCCCTGCTCAACAAGTACTTCCGGATGAGCTTCGGACGGGCCATGCAGTTCATCGACACCTCCATCATCTGCTCGTCCTACTTCCTCTTCCACAGCACCGAGACCATTGTCTACGGTATAGCCTTCACCCTGATTGCGAGCTACGTCTGCGACTATGTCATCAACGGTTCGCGTCAGACGGTCCAGTTCATTATCATCTCCAAGGAGTACGAGAAGATTGCCGACACCATCAACAAGCGGGTCAACCGCGGCGTAACCCTCATCAAGGGACAGGGATGGTACTCCAAACACGACGTGCAGATACTGATCGTTCTGGCCCGCAAATATGAGTCGCAGGAAGTCTTCTACACCATCAACAACATCGACCCCAACGCCCTCGTCTCCCAGTCGTTCTGCAACGGTGTGTTCGGAGAAGGGTTCGACAAGATGAAATAGGGCCCCACCCCGGCCCTCCCCAAGGGGAGGGTGCCTGCGAGATGATTTGCGCGCGTGTACATATTCTTACTTATATGAGCTAAATTAAAAAAAGGCAGGGAAATATTCTCCGCCAAGTAGGGTCGCGACCCGTCGCGACCGCCGCCATGACACATAAACAACCGCGCCATATATAAGTCAAAAACTGTTGGCAACGAGGCGGTCGCGACGAGTCACGCCCCTACTTGGTTATGCCTCATCCCGCAGGTCTCTCCCCCCCTTGGGGGAGTCGGAGGGGGCCGGACCCTTCTCTGCCAAAATGACAGCCGCGACGCCTCGGGCACGGTGTTTGTCTCTTCTGTTTGCAGAACAAGAATACTATTAAAGAAAGGAGACAAACATGACATTAGACAAATTTACAATCAAGGCACAGGAAGCCGTGCAGGAAGCCGTCAATGCGGCACAGGCCGGCGGACAGCAGAGCATCGAACCGGTGCATCTGCTCCACGGCTTGCTGACGAAAGGCCGCGACGTGGCCGGCTTCATATTCCGCAAAGCGGGAGTCAACGGACAACAGATCGAGGCTCTCGTCAGCCACGAGATGCAGCACCTGCCGCGTGTGCAAGGCGGCGGACAACCCTATCTGAGCAACGAGGCCAACAGCGTGTTGCAGCGTGCGCAGGACATTGCGACAAAAAACGGCGACGAATTTGTTTCCGTCGAACCGTTGATGCTGGCTCTGCTCACTGTCAATTCGACTGCTTCGCGCATCATGAAGGATGCCGGACTGACGGAAAAGGACATGCAGGCCGCCATCAACGAACTGCGGCAGGGACGCAAGGTCGAGTCGCAAAGCGCCGACGACAACTATCAGTCGCTGGAGAAGTACGCCAAGAACATGGTCGAACTGGCACGCGCCGGAAAGCTCGACCCCGTCATCGGACGTGACGACGAGATACGCCGCGTGCTGCAGATACTCTCGCGACGGACGAAGAACAATCCTATACTGATAGGTGAGCCGGGCACTGGCAAGACGGCCATCGTCGAAGGGCTGGCCCAGCGCATCGTGCGCGGTGACGTGCCGGACAATCTCCGCGACAAGCAGCTCTATTCGCTGGACATGGGTGCGCTGGTAGCCGGAGCGAAATACAAGGGTGAGTTTGAGGAGCGGCTGAAGAGCGTCATCAACGAAGTGACAGCCGCCGAAGGCCGCATCATCCTCTTCATCGACGAGATTCACACGCTCGTCGGAGCCGGCGGCGGTGAGGGCGCGATGGACGCCGCCAACATCCTCAAACCGGCATTGGCCCGCGGCGAACTGCGCTCCATCGGTGCGACGACGCTCAACGAATATCAGAAGTATTTCGAGAAGGACAAGGCTCTGGAGCGCCGGTTCCAGACCGTCATGGTCGACGAGCCGGACGAGCTGAGCGCCATCAGCATACTCCGCGGACTGAAAGAACGCTACGAGAACCACCACAAGGTCAGAATACAGGACGACGCCTGCATAGCCGCCGTGCAACTGTCCGAACGCTACATCAGCGACCGCTTTCTGCCGGACAAGGCCATCGACCTCATGGACGAGGCTGCGGCGAAGCTGAGGATGGAGCGTGACTCCGTGCCGGAGGAACTCGACGAGACGACGCGACGGCTGAAGCAACTCGAAATCGAACGCGAAGCCATCAAGCGGGAGAACGACACGGCCAAGCTGGCACAGCTGGACAAGGACATCGCCGACCTGCGCGACCAGGAGAAGCAGTGGCGGGCCAAATGGGAAGGCGAGCGGACACTGGTCAACCGGATACAGCAGGACAAGCTCCAGATGGAGCAGCTGCGCTTTGAGGCCGAACGCGCCGAGCGCGAAGGCAACTACGAGCGTGTGGCCGAGATACGCTACGGCCGGCTGAAAGAGCTCGAAGACGACATCCGCAACATCCAGAGCCAGCTGCACGACGCCCAAGGCGCCGAGGCGATGGTACGCGAAGAGGTGACGGCCGACGACATCGCCGAAGTCGTGAGCCGCTGGACGGGCATTCCGGTGACACGCATGATGCAGAGCGAACGCGAGAAACTACTTCACCTCGAAGAGGAGCTCCACCGCCGCGTCATCGGTCAGGACGAGGCCATCAGGGCCGTGAGCGACGCCGTGCGCCGCAGCCGTGCGGGTCTGCAGGACCCAAAACGCCCCATTGCGTCGTTCATCTTCCTCGGTACGACGGGCGTCGGCAAGACGGAGCTGGCCAAGGCGCTGGCCGAATATCTGTTCAACGACGAGACGATGATGACGCGAATCGACATGAGCGAATATCAGGAGAAGTTCAGCGTGAGCCGCCTCATCGGTGCGCCTCCGGGATATGTCGGCTACGACGAGGGCGGACAGCTGACCGAAGCCGTGCGCCGCAAGCCCTACTCGGTGGTGCTCTTCGACGAGATAGAGAAGGCCCATCCCGACGTGTTCAACATACTCTTGCAGGTGCTCGACGACGGACGGTTGACGGACAACAAGGGGCGCGTGGTCAACTTCAAGAACACCATCATCATAATGACGTCCAATCTCGGCAGCCAACTCATCCGCGAAGAGACCGAACGCAGCGGCGGCACACTGTCGGACGAACGGCTTGACTCGCTCCGCAAATCGCTGTTCGCCATGCTCAAGCAGACGATACGGCCGGAGTTTCTCAACCGTATCGACGAGACGATAATGTTTCTGCCGCTCTCCAAGAAGGAGATTGCCGACGTCGTGCGGCTCCAGATGGACGCTGTCAGGAAGATGCTTGCGCCGCAGGGGTTCACGCTCAGCATAACGGAAGAGGCCATCGACGCACTGGCCGAAGCGGGCTACGACCCGGAGTTCGGCGCACGTCCGGTCAAACGGGCCATCCAGCGCGACGTGCTCAACGACCTGTCGAAGCGCTTGCTGGCCGGCGACGTGGACCGCGACCGTCCCATCACGATAGATGCGGAGGACGGACGGCTGGTTTTCAAGAACTAATCTTCAACGGCAAGACACCCGAAGAGAAGGCCTCTCTCCATCCGGATGGAGGCCTCTCTTCCATAAAAATGATTGCCGCCATTACATAAGAGACGTCATATCGAGTTAAACTTTGTTAGATAATATCCGCCGGATTGCCGGTTATGGGAAAATGGCTGTATCTTTGTGGTCAGTCGGACATAAGAATAAGACAACATTCATTTATAATAAAACTTTAGCATTATGATTACACAAAAATTGCAAGACGCTATCAACGCGCAAATCGCAAGAGAAATCTGGTCGGCCAATCTTTATCTCTCTATGGCCTTCTATTTCGATAAAGAGGGCTTCACGGGCTTCGCAACATGGATGAAGAAGCAGTCACAGGAGGAGATGGACCACGCCTATCAGATGGCAGACTACGTCATCAAGCGTGGCGGAACAGCTGTCGTAGGCCAGATTGAAGCCGTGCCGACACAGTGGGGAACTCCATTGGAAGTGTTCGAGGCTGTCTATGAACACGAGTGCAAGGTTTCACGCTGGATTGACGAGCTTGTTGACATCGCTTCCGCAGAGAACGACAAGGCCACTCAGGACTTCCTCTGGGGCTTCGTCCGCGAACAGGTTGAGGAGGAAGCGACTGCATCCGGCATCGTTGACCGCATCAAGAAGATGGGCGACTCGGCCATCTTTAACCTCGACCAGCAGTACGGCAGCAGAAAATAAGAATGTTAATACTAAAATGACAAACGCGGACTGCGCAGTTGTTTCATACGAGACAATTATGCGCGGTCCGCGTTGTTTTTGTTTTTTATTACGTACCTTTGCACCATGAGAATAGCCACAGTTCCCATGAGAATAGCCATCATCGGTGCCGGAGCAGCGGGATGCTTCGCCGCCATCAATCTCAAAAGAATGTGCCCGCAGGCCGATGTCACCATCTACGAAAGCGGACGGAAACCGCTGGCCAAGGTGGCGGTGACGGGAGGAGGACGCTGCAATCTGACCAACTCGTTTGAACGGGTGAAAAGTCTCGCTGCCGTCTATCCCCGCGGCGAGCGGTTGATGAAGCGGTTGATGCACGAATTCAACCAAAAGGACGTCTGCCGATGGTTTGAAAGCGAGGGCGTGAGGCTCGTGACGCAGGACGACTGTTGCGTATTCCCGCAGTCGCAGGACGCTATGGAGATTGTCGGCACGCTCACACGGCTCATACACAGGAACGGAATAGAACTGAAGACAGGCCACCGCGTGGTGCGGATTGAACACCACGGAAATTGCGACGGGACGGCAGGCTACGACATCCGGTTTGCCGGTGAGACTTCTTCCGTGGTCACGGCGGATGCCGTCATCGTCACGACAGGCGGCAGTCCGAAGGCGTCGGGACTTGACTTCCTGCGCCCGTTGGACCTCAAGACGACAGAGCCGGTGCCGTCGCTGTTCAGCGTTTGTCTGCCGGGCGATTCCATAAGAGAACTGACTGGCACTGTTGTAGAGGACGCCACCGTGGCGCTGACGGGCACGAAGATGCGTGCCGACGGACCGCTGCTCATCACACACTGGGGCCTGAGCGGCCCGGCAATATTGAAACTTTCGTCATACGCGGCACGGACGCTGGCAGAAAACGGATATAAGGCGACGCTGTCGGTCAACTGGACAGGAGACTGCAACGAAGCCGACGCGCAGGAACTGCTCACCGGACTCGCCGTCAAGAACCCGCAGAAGCAACTCTCGTCGGTCTATCCGACGTATCTCAACGCCCGTCTTTGGACGCATCTGCTGTCACGCAGCGGTCTGACGGGAAATCTGAGATGGAACGAATTGGGACGGAAAGGAATGAACAGACTCGTCAATACACTCACCAACAGCCTGTATCGGATGGACGGAAAGAACCGTTTCAAGGAGGAATTTGTCACCTGCGGCGGTGTCGCATTGGATGCGATAAACCCTCAAACGCTCGAAAGCAGGGCTCATCCGGGGCTTTATTTCGCCGGTGAGGTGCTTGATGTGGACGCCATCACCGGCGGATTCAACCTGCAGGCGGCATGGACAATGGGATTTGTGGCAGCCAAAAATATCGCAAAGAACATCGACGGTGTGACGTCATGACAAGCAAATAGCATATCAACAACAATCAAACCACACGACTATGATAAACGAAATTATTGAATTTAACCGCAAATTTGTAGCTGAACGGGGCTACGAAAAGTATGTAACGAGCAAGTATCCGGACAAGAAACTGGCCATTCTCTCCTGCATGGACACGCGCCTTACCGAGCTTCTGCCGGCCGCACTGGGCATCAAGAACGGCGACGCGAAGCTGATAAAGAACGCCGGCGGAACCATTCTCAATCCCTTCGACAGCAACATCCGCAGTCTGCTCGTGGCCATATATGAGCTGGGTGTCAACGAAATCATGGTCATCGCCCATACCACCTGCGGCGCTTGCCACATGGACGGAGAAGAAATGATCGGTCTGATGAAGCAACGCGGCATCGCCGAAGAGACACTGGAGACCATCCGCCACTGCGGCATCCATCTGAACGAATGGCTCGAAGGTTTCCACGACACGGAGGAATCGGTGCGCAAGACGGTCGATTGCATACGCAACCACCCGCTCGTTCCCAATGATGTCAACGTGCGGGGATTTATCATCGACTCTGTAACGGGAGAGTTGACATCCATCTGTTGAAACAACGGGAAGTCATTACAAAATGCGAATACCGCACTAAGCAGGCGAATATCTGTCCCTGTTTAGTGCGGTATTCGCATTTTATAGAATCGTTATTCGTATTTTAATCCCGTCTTCTTATTACTTTTCCAATATATGCGCAGCCAACGCATCGGCCGCCTGAATGATGGCAGTGAGCGGATGTTCGCTTGCTTCGGAGATATTGCACTTGTCCTCATAGCTCTGGAAAGGCAGATTCCACGCTCCCATGTGCCAGCGGATGGCGAGTATCTCGTCGTTCGTAAGCGTCAGACCGAGACGCAGAAGCATAATGACGGACTTCTCTCCGTGCCCCAACGGGAAGCGGGAATAGTCCGTCTCGTACGTGTCATACTGCTCCCAACGGTTCTGTTCGTCCTTGCGCCACTTCTTCGCGATCTTGTAGATGTTAGCCTTGCAGACGTCATGGAGCAGGGCGGCAATGGTGACACTGTCTTCTGCGAGCTGTTCGGCCAGCTCCGGCTTCATCTCAACCATCTGTCCGCGCAGCATCATGGCCATGCGGTGAACGTTGAGCGAATGTTCCACCAGTCCGCCCACGTAGCTCAGATGGCGGTTGACGGAGGCCGGCGCCTCGAAGAAACCGACCTTGTCGAGATATGCAATCACGCTGTCGATGCCCTGTCGGTCAGTGGAACGCAGTAAGGATATGTATTTGTCTTTCATAATGGGAAAAATACAGTAGCCCCTCCCGACCTCCCCAAGGGGGAGGAGTCTGATATGCCATCAGCGTGTCTATCGCCTTAGACATATCCGGCTCCTCCCCTCTGGGGAGGTCGGGAGGGACAGAATGTGTTTATTTAGCGCACGGCGTCCACGGCTTCAGCTGCTTGAAGAAGTCGTTGCCCTTGTCGTCGACGAGGATGAACGCGGGGAAGTCCTCGACGGTAATCTTCCATATCGCCTCCATGCCGAGCTCGGGATATTCAACGCACTCGATGCTCTTGATGCTGCTCTGCGAAAGCACTGCGGCCACGCCGCCGATAGTGCCGAGATAGAAGCCGCCGTGCTTCCGGCATGCCTCGGTGACAACGTCGCTGCGGTTGCCCTTGGCGATCATGACGAGACTTGCACCATGATCCTGGAACTCGTCGACGTAGGGGTCCATGCGGTTGGCCGTCGTCGGGCCCATCGAGCCGCAGGGATAGCCCTCGGGCGTCTTGGCCGGTCCGGCGTAGAGCACTGGATAGTCCTTGAAGTACTGCGGCATGTCCTCGCCGGCGTCCAGACGGGCTTTCAGCTTGGCGTGGGCGATGTCGCGGGCAACGATGATAGTTCCCTTGAGGTTGACACGTGTGCTGACGGGATATTTCGTCAGTTCGGCGCGCACGGCGTCCATGCCCTTGTCGAGGTCGATGACGATGCCCGTCGTTCCCTCGCCCGGCTTGCGCAGCTCCTCGGGGATGAGTTCCGTGGGATTGCTGTCCATCTTTTCCAGCCAGATACCGTCCTTGTTGATCTTCGCTTTGATGTTGCGGTCGGCCGAGCAGCTCACGCCCATACCGATGGGGCAGCTCGCACCGTGGCGCGGCAGACGGATGACGCGGATGTCGTGGGCCAGTGCCTTGCCACCGAACTGTGCGCCGAGACCTATCTTCTGTGCCTCGACGAGCAGTTTCTCCTCAAGGTCGATGTCGCGGAAGGCGCGGCCCGTCTCGTCGCCCGTGGTGGGCAGGTTGTCGTAGTATTTGATTGAGGCGAGCTTGACCGTGAGCAAGTTCTTCTCCGCCGACGTGCCGCCGATAACGAAGGCGATGTGATAAGGCGGGCAGGCTGCCGTGCCGAGGCTCTTCATCTTCTCCACGAGGAAGGGCAGCAGCGTGCCCTCGTTCTGTATCGTGGCCTTGGTCATCGGATAGAAATATGTCTTGTTGGCCGAGCCGCCGCCCTTTGCCACCATGACGAAACGATATTCAGCACCCTCGACGGCCTCGATGTCAATCTGTGCCGGCAGGTTGCAGCGTGTGTTCACCTCGTCATACATGTTGAGCGGAGCGTTCTGGGAGTAGCGCAGGTTGTCCTGCGTGAACGTGTTGTAGACGCCGCGCGACAGTGCCTCTTCGTCCTCGAAGCCGGTCCACACCTGCTGGCCTTTCTCGCCGTGGATGATGGCCGTGCCCGTGTCCTGGCAGAAAGGCAGCACGCCCTTGCATGCCGTCTCGGCGTTGCGCAGGAACTGGAGTGCCACATACTTGTCGTTCTCCGACGCCTCGGGGTCGCTGAGAATCTTTGCGACCTGCTCATTGTGCGCGCGGCGCAGCATGAACTCTACGTCGTGGAAGGCCTGCTGGGCGAGCAGCGTCAGTGCTTCCTTTGATACCTTGAGGATTTCGTGTCCCTCAAAATCGCCTACCGACACGCCTTCCTTTGAGAGCAGTCGGTATTCGGTGTCGTCCTTGCCCACTTGGAACATAGGAGCGTACTTAAATTCCGGTGTTGTTGCCATAATAAGTGAGTTATATTATATATTTATTATTGTCATGACTGCATAACGCAAGCGAGAGCAATGACGGCGTTGCAGAACTCATTTGGAATTCTTTTAAGTGGGGTATTTCCACTCCCCTCCTTCGCAAGGAGGGGCAAGGGGTGGTTGGTCACCAAACGTCATCCAAAGGGATGATTTCCAATGAGTTATTGACAAACCACCCCTAACCCCTCCTTCGCAAGAAGGGGAGTGGAAATACCCCACTTAAAGACTTCCTCAGCAAGTTCTGCAACACCCTCATATTGCCGAGTGCAGCTTATCTTCTGCAAAGTTATGCTTTTTTTTCGACATACGGAGGAAATAAATGAAGAATGATGGATGAAGAACGAAGAATTGGCCGACGCCGTACGGGGAAAATTTGAAATTATGAGCGGCATACGTAGAGACGTCCATTGGGTGGGGATATATATAGCGGCATTGTGTGCTTCCTTCATCCCGTAGGCACCCTCCCCTTGGGGAGGGCCGGGGAGAGGCCTTTGTCCAATATTTTCCTATTTTTAGCCCCACGAGAGTATGGACTTTCTGAATTTTTTCCGCCGCGGGCGCAAATATCGCAAGCACGGGCGTATCAAAAATCAGGGGTATCCGTGACGTTATATTTACATATTTTTCAACTTCCTCATTATCAACAACATACAAACAGCAACAATTCCGTTGTCCCGCAACGGCAGCGCGGCGGTCTTGCCGTAAGGGCCTTACGGGGTTGCAACGAGGCCCTTACGGCAATGCAACGAGGCCGCCGTTGCACTCTCAAAGCAGCCCCGCCGTGCTCCCGGGAGGGCCTTACGGCAAGAAATCGGGAACTTTTCCGGACAAATTCCGAGGTCTCAAACGCGACAAAATCTGCGATACAGAAACGCCGTAAGGGCCTTACGGAAAAAAAATGGCATGAAAACGCCGTTGTTTTTGCCGGCGATGCGGATGCGACGACATGCAAGGAGGGCCTCATTGGTCCTGTTAACGAGCAAAAATGAAAGTTTTGGCGTACATGATTTTGTAAAAATAAGTGAGTATCAGATTCAGGGTCGAAAGCAAATATCAGAGCGGCTATCTGACGATAAAAGGGGTACGGCAAAAGATTTCAGGCTCTATCATGATACAGCAACATACATATTATAATAAGAAAGAAAGGCACATGTAGCAAAACGACATGGCTCACAAGGCCATATTGCGTTGCAAGATGAGTCATTTCACCTTCAAATACTTATCCTGTCAAATTCTGTCAAGGCCCATGAAGGCCCGTCAGACCGGTGCTGAAACAGGATTGAAATAACTTTGCAACCATATCTTTAAACGGCTGCAACAGGTTTGAAACGCTGTCATGATAATTTTGCAGCGTGAATCAAACAGATCAAAAACAACGAGTATGAAAAGGATTATCAGTGCAGCCATGATAGTGCTGCTTGGTGCAGCCGGTGCCGGACTTCCGGCCTACGGCGAAGAGAGAGACGTCGCAATCAGAGAAAGTGCCATCCACGGACGCATCGTCGGCAGCGGCCGGCAGGTCCTGCCCGGCGCATCGGTGTTCGTCGAAAAGCTCCACACGGGTGTCGTGAGCGACATCAACGGTTTCTACACGCTTCCGAACCTGCGCCCCGGAGTTTATGACGTGAAGGTGACATACGTCGGCTACAGCCCCGTGACACTTCGGTTGACCGTACCCGAAGGCAAGACGCTCGAACATGACATCGTCATGACCGAGGGCGTAGAGTTGCGCGGCGTCGACGTCAAAGGCGCCTTCCACGGCCAGAGCCGCGCCTTGAACATGCAGAAGAACAGCATGGGCGTGACCAATGTCGTCTCATCAGACCAGGTTGGCAAGTTCCCCGACTCCAACATCGGTGACGCCCTCAAGCGCATAAGCGGCATCAACGTCCAGTATGACATGGGCGAAGCGCGCTTCGGACAGGTGCGCGGAACGTCAGCCGACCTCTCCTCCGTCACCGTCAACGGCAACCGACTGCCATCGGCCGAAGGCGGAACGCGCAATGTCCAGCTTGACCTCATCCCGGCCGACATGATTCAGACCATCGAAGTAAACAAAGTACCAACGGCAGACATGGACGGTGACGCCATCGGAGGTGCCATCAACCTCGTAACGAAGAGCACACCGTACAAGCGGCTGTTCAACGCCACGGCCGGAAGCGGATACAACTGGGTGAGCGACAAGGCCCAACTCAACCTCGGACTGACCTACGGCGACCGCTTCTTCGGCGACCGTCTGGGCATCATGGCGGCCGCGTCATATCAGAACGCGCCGGGCGGTTCTGACAATACGGAGTTTGAATATGACGTCGACGACGACGGAAGCGTGTTCCTCGACAAGGCCGAAGTGCGCCAGTATTATGTCACCCGTGAACGTCAGAGCTACTCGCTGGCCGCCGACTATAAGTTCAACGCCAACCACAAGATTTCGTTCAAGGGCATATACAACCGCCGCAATGACTGGGAGAACCGCTACCGCATAACATACAAGAAGCTGGGCGACGAGGCTTCCAAGCAGTCGGTTGTGCTTCAGACGAAGGCCGGCGACGGCTCAAACCGCGACGCGCGTCTCGAATTGCAACAGACTATGGACTTCACACTCGATGGCGAACATCTCTTCGGCGCCCTGAAAACCGATTGGGCCGTGTCTTTCTCACGTGCCACGGAGGACCGTCCCGAGGAGCGCTATTTCGGTGTTGAGATGAAGGGGAAGAAGAACAAGGACTTCTTCAAGGACCTCAGCTTCATCGACGCGGGAGGCCGCACGCCCTATCCGTCAAAGGGTTTCGGTGCCATCGGCGACTATTCGTGGTCCATCGACGAATTGACCAACGCCAACGAGAACATCAGCGAGAACGAATGGAAGGCGCGGCTGAACTTCAGTCTGCCCCTTGCCAGCGGACTGTATGGCAACAAACTGCGCTTCGGCGGCAAGTTCACATCGAAGGAGAAAGAGCTCGACGCTCACTGCTACGACTACATAGAGCCGTATGAGGAGACCTACGGAGACGAGTGGCAGGGCCGCATGTCCAATCAGATACGCAGCGGTTTCCTTGTCGGCAGCAACTATCCCACCGGAACGCCGTTCATATCGAAGGGCTACATCGGCGGTCTGCCGTTCGGAGAGATGCACAAGGGAGCCGTCGAACTGCTTGAAAACGCTTCAGGAAACTACAGTGCCACGGAGCGCATCAGCAGCGGATACATCCGTTTTGATCAGAGCCTGGGCCGTCGTCTTGAGGCCGTCGTCGGTCTGCGCATGGAGCACACGGCACTGCGTTACAGCGGATTCAACTGGGTTGTCGACGACATCGACGATGAGCAGGGACGCCTCGAAGCGACCGGTGACCGACGGAACAGCTACACGACGTGGTTGCCGAGCGTGCTGCTGAAATATAACGCCACGGACGATCTCAAGCTGAAAGCCTCTTTCACCAAGACTCTCGCACGCCCGAAATATTCGGCTCTCGTGCCATGCACAAACTACAACATCGCGGAAGAGGAGGCAAAGTTCGGCAATCCCGACCTGAAACCCACCACGTCATATAACTTCGACCTCAGCGGCGAATACTATTTCGAGAGTGTCGGCCTTGTCAGTCTCGGTCTGTTCTACAAGAACATCCATGACGTCATTGCCGAAGAGCACTGGAAGAGCACGTCGGATCCCAACATTCCGGCCGGTATGCTCAATGAAGACGGTGAGCCGGTGAAATATGAAATCACGAAAAACATCAACGCTTTCGACGCCGGAATATTCGGTGTGGAGGCATCATGGCAGCGCGATTTCGGCTTCATCGCACCCTGGCTGAAGGCTTTCGGATTCTACGGAACCTACACCTACACCCACAGCACGACGCGCAACCACCGCTTCGAGCACCGCACGGCCGACGCCTCGGGCGACATAAAGATGACCGGCTCACCCGAGCACACGGCAAATGCGTCGCTCTTCTATGAGGACAAGGGACTGAGCGTACGTCTGTCGTACAACTTCGCCTCCGATTTCGTCGACGAGTTCGGAACCGTCGCCTCCCTCGACCGCTACTACGACAAGGTCAACTACCTCGATCTCAACGCGAGCTATACGTTCGGAAAGAAGGTCCGGACGACCTTCTATGCCGAGGCGACCAACCTTCTCAACCAGCCGCTGAGATACTATCAGGGCACAAAGGACCGCACGATGCAGGCCGAATACTACGGTGTGAAACTGAACGCCGGCGTGAAGGTCAGCTTCTGACCCGGCCAGCCGGAATCACGGACAAGAACAACAATAACCAAAAATACATTTAAGACAATATGAACAAGAACAAAAGACCATTCCTGATGCTGTGTCTGCTGTTTGCCGCCATGACCGTCATGGCTCAGACAGCGACCGAATGGAAAGCGCTGAAGAGCGACGTAAACTTCTTCCTCGTGAACGACATGGGGCGCAACGGCTACTACGACCAGAAGCCGATAGCGGAACTGATGGGCCGGATGGCCGACGAGATAGGCCCCGAGTGTGTCGTAGCGGCCGGCGATGTCCACCATTTCGAGGGTGTGGCAAGCGTCAAGGACCCGCTCTGGATGACAAACTATGAGCTCATCTACAGCCATCCGGAGCTGATGCTCCCGTGGTATCCCATTCTCGGCAACCACGAGTACCGCGGCAACACACAGGCCGTCATCGACTATTCTGCTGTCAGCCGCCGCTGGGAAATGCCGTCACGCTACTACACCCGCGTGCTCGAAGACGACGGAACCTCCGTCCGCCTCGTCTTCATCGACACGACGCCGCTCATCGGAAAGTACCGCAACGAAAGCTCTTCCTATCCCGACGCTTGCCGTCAGGACCGTGACCGTCAGACGCAATGGCTCGACTCCGTGCTCACGGCGGCACGCGAAGACTGGGTCATCGTCATCGGCCATCACCCCGTCTACGCCGAAACACCCAAAGACGGCAGCGAACGCACCGACATGCAGAGCACGGTGGGCACCATCCTCAGCCGCCACAACGTGGACATATATGCCTGCGGACATATCCACAACTTCCAGCATCTGCGCCCGCAAGGCAGCCGGACGGACTTCGTCGTCAACTCCTCTGCCTCGCTGAGCCGCAAGGTGAGGCCCACGGAAGGCACGGTCTTCTGCAGTCCGGAGCCCGGATTCTCAGTCATTGCGGCCGGAAAGAAGGAACTGCGCCTGCACATGATTGACAAGATAGGACACATTCTCCATACCGTCACAAGGAGTAAGTAAGGAATTCTGGGGATAGTCGGTTAGTGAGGAATGAGTAGTGAGGACAGCTTTGCTGACAACCCACTACCGCATGACCACTCCGACTATCCCTTATATTTGCTTGGCACAACCCCATATTTCGCCTTGAAGCACTTATTGAAATACGAGGAGTCCTTTATGCCGACGCGATAGCTCACCTCCGCCACCGTCAGATGACCTTCGGCAAGCAATCGGGCTGCGGTGACCAGGCGTTGGTTTTGCAGATATTTGTTCGGCGACATGCCTGTCAGCTCTTTTGTTTTGGCAAACATCTTCGTGCGCCCCATGCCGAGCATGTCGGCAAGACGGTCGACGGTGAAGTCCGGGTCGGATATGTGCTTGGCCGTCAAGGCGGTCATGCGGTCGAGAAAACTCTTGTCCGCCTGCGACGTTATCAGTCCGGGCAACGAGGTGTCGGACGTTATTTGCGCCGACACCTCGTTTTGTTTTTCGGGCGATTGTTCCGCAGACGACGGGTCGGGCGACGACTGTTGTGTCATGACGGCCGGAGCCGGTGTGGCGGTCGGCATCTGTCGGCGGCTCTCCTTGATCAGCTGGATGACACGCGCCATGAGCAGACGGAAGTTGCACGGTTTCACCATATAGTCGTCCGCGCCGGCATCGTAACTCTGCATACGGTGGTTGTCATCGTCCAAGGCAGTCAGCATGATGACCGGCAGCGACGCTGTGGCGGCCTCGGCCTTCAGCCGGCGGACAATGTCATAACCGCTCATGTCCGGCAGCATCACGTCGCAGATGACCAATGACGGGCGGCGGGCGGTGATGCCATCGAGAGCGGCACGTCCCGTCAGATAACGGTCGGTATGGAAATAGCGTCCCGTCTCATCTCCGATTTGCTCCATCATGTCGGGGTCGTCTTCTATGATGGCTATGGTCAGGTCGTTGAGAGCCTTCGGTCCCAACTCCTTTATTGTCTCCTCGCGTGCTGCGGTGTCCTCCTTGGAGCGTGACGTGTCGACTGCCATCGCCTTCTTGAAGTCCTCCCTCCCGTATGCGGAGACATCAGCGGGCAGCTTTATTGTGAATATCGAACCGCCGCTGTCCCCCACCCGACGATAACAAAGCGTGCCGTGATGGATGGCGGCCATGCTGTGGACCATATACAGACCAATGCCCATGCCGCCCTGTGACACCAGTCCGTGCATGAAGGGCTGGAAGAGACTCTTCTGCTGTTCCTCCCCGATGCCGGGGCCGTCGTCCTCGACGGTGATGACAAGGCTGTCGCCGTCCTTGCGCACGACCAGTGAGACATTGCCACGCTCGGGCGCATACTTGACGGCATTGCTCATCAGGTTGTACACCATCATCTCCACCATCCTCCGGTCAAAGACCATCGTGTAGCTCTTGGCGAAAGGCGTGAACACGGTGTGCATCTCTTTCTGACGCGCAATGCTCCAGAAGTCCTGATAGATGGACCGCACGAAGTCAATGATGTCGCCCTCCTCGACCTGCAACCGCATGTGGCCCGTATTGACCTTGCGGAACTCTATCAGCGTGTCGACCAACCGGAGCATACGCCGCGTACCTCTCCGTGCGGTCTGCAGAGCGGCCTTCGACGGTGGTCGGGAAGTGTCACCGAGACGGTCTATCGCCCCGCGGATGATGGCCAGCGGCGTACGGAATTCATGGGTGATGCTGGTGAAAAAGCTCAGACGGAACTCCGTGAGCTGTTTCTCCAACTTCATCTGCTGATGGAGGCGCAGCCGTTCGCGTGCGTTGTTATATATATATAATATGAACAGCGAGGCCACGACCACATAGATCAGCCACGCCCACCACGTGTTGTACCACGGTTGGGCGATGATGATTGTCAACGTGCGTTCCGGTCCCCAACGGCCGTCGGCGAGAGAGCGTATGTGGAAGACATATCGGCCGGGGCGAAGGTTGCCGTAGTAGGCTCGGTTGACACTGGTCATGGGACGCCACGTGTCCTCCACCCCTTCGAGATAATACTGATAGAGCGCCGACTCTATGGCGGCATATTCAAAGTTGGAGAACGACAGCGACAGCGTGTTCTCATTGTGGCGCAGGCGCAGGACGTCCGAATGGCTGACCGCCCGTTCCGTCAGTCCGCTGTCGGCGGCCGACACACCATTGATGCTGATGTCGGTGATCGAGACCCGTGGCGCCGCCGTAGCGTCGCTGCCGTCGTCAGCCGGCGGCGTTATGACGGTCAGTCCGCTGCGCGTACCGAAAAGCAGCCGGTCGTCGGGGAGCAGCAGTGAGCTGTTCTCGGAATAGATATTGCGTTCGAAGGATTTTCCGAAGCGATAGGTCTTCACCTTCATGTCCTTGTCGTAGATGCGCGAAAGACCGTTTTCCGTGGCGGCCCAGATGGCGCCGTGGCGGTCAGCCTGCAGGGCAGAGACGCTGTTGTCGGCCAGTCCCTCGGTGGTGGTGACGGCGACCGTCTCCTCAAGGCGCATGTCCCGTCCGAAACGGCAGCGCACGACACCGCTGCCCTTGCCGCCCGTCCAGAGATAGCGGCCGTCGTAGAACATACAGCGCATCTCGTCGTAAGGGAATCCGCCGGCGGTGGTGTTGAAGCAGATGAAGTCGTCGTTGGTGATTTCACGGCGCTTGGTGTCCACGGCATAGAGGCCGTTAGACGACGCTATCCACAGCCATCCGTCGGGCCCGGGCTCAAACTGATGGAGCCTCGACTCGTTGATATCGCGATTGAGAAGCGAACGGAATCGGAGACGGCCGCCCTTCTCATAGCGCGTCATGACGAGTCCGTTCTCGTATGACGCCATCCAGACGCGCCCGTGACGGTCCTCAAAGATGTCATAAAGATCGTTTGTCGGGATATGGTGGCCGCTGTCATACTTACTGTATCGGCGTCCGTCGACATAGAGTCCGCCGCCGCGCGTGGCGAGCCACTCATGCCCGCCGCGGTCGGTCAGACGTGCCATGACGCAGCCGGCCGTCTCGCCGATGGAGGTCATACGGCCGCCGGTGACGTCAAACGAATACATCATGTTGTCCTTCGTGGCCAATATGACGTCACGCCCGTCGCCACCGGCCGCCGTAACCATGCAGACGTTGTTGGCCCAGGTGCTCTTCAGCCCCGGAACGGGCTGGACAAACTCGGCCACCGACTGCTCCGAAACGGCTATGCGCGACACGCCGGCAGACTCTTGGGCGACCCAGAGACAACCGTCGCGGCCGATGGCGATGTTGTTGAGATAGTCATTGTCTATCACCGCCTGGGCATCGTTGGCCGAGAAGTGACGCAACGTTCCCGTGGGGAAGTCGTAGATGAAGAGGCCGTTGCCGTGGGAGGCGATATAAAACAGTCCGTCGCGGCCCCGCCGGATGTTATACTTCCGCTGTCGCTCCACCGTCAGCCGGATGTCCTTCAGCAGCGACAGTTTCCGGACATCGCCCTCGGGAGGGAATATCCAGAGGTCGCCGCTCTTGTTGGACTCAAAGAAATAGCCGTCCATCGAGTCGAGCAGAAGTCCGTTGGCCATCTGCAGGTCGTCGGGTTTCGACGCCCGGAACGTCCGGAGGTCTATGCTGTATGTCTCACCGCTGAAGATCATCCAGCGGTCCTGCCACACGAAATTGCTCCTGATCGTCTTCACGGCTCCCAGCTCTTCGGGTATCACCGTGCGTCGCAGGACACGTCCGTCGGGAGAGAACATCTCGACCCGATTGCCGGACGAGAGGCAAAGGACGTTTCCGCCGTAGCTGTTGCCCATGATGTAGCGCCGGCCGCCGACAACGGTCGTCACCCGACCGTCGGGACCGATACGCAGCAGTCCGCTCTCGGTGAGCGCCCAGATGTTGTGCCGGCCGTCTTCGACGAGGCGCGTCACATGATTGCTCGGCAGACGGCCGTTCTCCTTCGTATAGTCCGTGCAGGCGAACCGGCCGTCGCGACGTGTCACATGACGGATTCCCGAACGCGTGTCATACATCCATACGTCACCGCCCGAACGCAAAAAACGGCGGAACGGCCGCGTCTCGTCGCCCCGTCCCGTATAGTCGATGAAACGTCCCTGACACAGATCGTAGCAGGCGAAGACAAACGTGGACGTGTGGACCCAGAGCAGAGCGTTGGGGGCGTCATGATAGAGATTGCCCGTCGTGGCGTCAATCCGGCGCGTCGGGTCGCAGCCGAGCGAATAGTAGTTGACGAACGAATAGCCGTCGTAACGGCACAGTCCGTAGGCCGCTCCCATCCATACGAAGCCGCTGCTGTCCTGAACGATGTCATAGACGGTGTTGCCCGAGAGGCCGTCTAACGACGATATGCGCTTGGCCGAAAGCACGAGTTTGTTGATGTCGACGGCCCGTGAGTCTGTCGCTGAAAGCAGAATGAAGGCCGTCAGCAGCAGTATATGTCTCATTAGGTTTCTCCTGCGTGTTCCCATGACTGCAAATATAACAATTTTTCACGGCATAACCGCAATGGCTGCATGTTTTTTTATGATATATGATGTAAACACAAAGCTTATAAAGTAGGGTCGCGACC
>JAFULM010000039.1 GCA_017483185.1 Prevotella sp.
GCCATGCCTGTTGCGGTTTTCTTTGTCTTTGGATTCGCAACACTAAGGTAAGTGAAAACGCTGACATGGCAAAAACCTGGGCAACAAAATGTTGCTCAGGAACTTATAAAAATAATTATCAATTATGTTGCGGAATTAAGGTTTAAAAGATGAAGACTCTAAACCATATAAGCCTGGAGAGGGAGGTGATGACATGTATTAACAAATGAAAAAACTTATAAAACGAAATCTTATAATTTATATATAATCAATGGATACATATTTAATGGCAGTCCTTTTTGTGCTTGTAATAGCATATCTTATAGGACTTGCGGCTATTGATACAGCCGCTGAACAGAGAAAGAACGTAAATAAAGGTCAGGCAATAATGCTTGGATTGTTTTTTTACGCCAGTTACGGGATTGATTTTCTGCTTGTGCTTTCCTCCAAAGGATAATGAAACAGAGAATAAAGAGTCAAAATGAGTATAAAGAAAACGGCGAGGAAATTTTCCCCGCCGTTTTCTTTGCCATCCCATTTTTTCTCATTACCTTTGCCGATGCTTACAAATGGCGAAAGTATTCGCTCCGTTGGACATCGGTTAATTGTCCGGCAATATTGCAGGGCTTTTTTTATGCCCTCATTATATCGTATAGGCGGTTGCCATTCCGTAAATGAAATTAGCCCAACGGGTGAAGTCGTCATTTGTAAGCAGCGGGATGTGCAGCCGCTTTCTGTATCTCCGTGCCGAGCGGAACTCGGCGATGCTTACAAATGATGCAATTATGCGACAAAAAGAAATTTCCATTGGTTGGGCAATGACCCAGCCCAATGTGTCCGCGGCTCTCGACCGCGTGCTTGCGAACATACGTTCGCTCAGTGACAAATCAAAAACATGGCTCGATGCCAAAAGTGAGACATTCACCGCCCTGTGCGGTACAGAGGGCGACACCTTCACCCGTCGTGACGTCGTGCGTGCCCACCTCTATCTCGTGGCCTTGTTCGCAATCGCATGCGTGGCCGGATGGCTGGAAGGAGGTGCCGCATGATATTCATGACAGATTTTTATTCGGCCACAAACTTGCCGGTCTCCTTGGTCTGCGTGACAGACATGATGCGCAAGGCTGATAACGTCCTGTTTCCCAATAATACGGATTTGGATAGATTCGTGGAGATGTTGGCCGATACACTCAATAGAGACAGGCATCCACGGAGTACCGCGTATATTGATTTGCATCGTTTGCATAACGGCAAGGGTGGTGTCATCTTGGTTTATAAAAAAGAGAATGATGATGATTCTGTCGTCCGTCTGTCCTATCGCAAGGTAAAGTCCATTCTTGAGTATGATGCCGATGCTGGAGACATGTTTGATATCAGTGACCGGTTTGTTGATTTATTAGAGGAAGGAGGTGCGTCATGAGCGCAACCATCAATCCCGAAGCCTTGGCCGCCGCCCTTGAATTCTGCTATGCAGACGCGCTTGAGAACAACATCCGGCTGATGGAAGAATCCATCGACTTCATCATCGACGATGACAGTATCCCAGCCGACGAGCGCATCGACCTCGTATCGGCATACCGGCGTCTCGGCAAGCAATTCCGGAGAATCCACTCATTAATAACCGATAAACCCGCATAATCATGGCAAACAATATAACAGACAAAGACAATCGTGACAACAGTTTCGTTACCGACCTTCTTGACGCATACTTTACCCACCGGCGCAATCTTCCCGGCGAATTCGCCGGCCGTGCGCTCATGGAGGAGCCCAAGAACACCTATGACATCATCGACGACCTTGCGCCCATGACCAACCTGTATGATGCCAAGGATGCCGTCGTGAGCTACATGCAGAGCCACGGCTACGGTTTTACGACGTTGGCCGACGGCAGCGTCAAGTGGGCCATCTGGCGAATCGTCGAAGGTGACTTCTGATACGACCATATCATTTTTTTAATCATTCATTTTTTTTCTGCCCGGCCCGCTGTCTGCGAAGATGGCGGGCCGTTATTGTATTTTTATTTCGTGGCAACCTCCGGTATCTTTGCCGTATAAATATCGCATGGCATGATAACAATATTACAAGGACTATCCGGCAAATACTTCTCCTGCAACATTCCTGATGTTGAATTTGCAATATCCGGTGAGAATCTTCCTGTGGAAATAACAATAGATGGAGAATCTGTTTTCAATGAAATCCTATACCCAATCGACGGAGTAATTACATTGCATGATTTGTCTGGATTATTCAACTCTTACGCCCGTCAACGGCTTGTTATTGATATCAGTGTTACTATAGGTGTCAGTCAAGCCGATGATTCTCAGACAATGACGGCATCTGTCATATATGGTTCAGCCGACGTTGGAATCGATGCTGATACATTCTGCAGTAATTATTTCCTGAGCATACTCATGGGAGCCAAGGAAACAGCTGTCGGTCGTCTTGAGTATCTTCATTATATAGGCACAGATTCGGCGGAGTGCCGGGCTTTCTATGCCGATGGTCAGATAGAGACTTTCAGTGTTGATGTCGTCGGTGGTAACGACAGGTACACCACCATCGACGTTTCTCCGCAGAAGTTCTTGCGTTCTTCTGATGGAGCAGAGCCGGAGTCTTACACGGTTATCGCCGGAGACAGGCGGCAGCAATTCACCATCAACCATGAATGTCCGGACTGTGCTCCAATCCTCATTTTCGTCAACTCATTCGGCTGTGATGAGCTGCTCTATTGTACAGGTGTCCACAAGGTGGCGCCGAGCTACAAGCGTTCGTCTTCCTATATTTCCGGCAAACTGCGCAATTATGACATCGAGGAGACACGTACATTTAAAGCTGATACGGGTATCCTAAATACTGCGATGGCTAACTGGTTCGACGAAGTGCTGCGCAGTGACTATGTCCGTATAGTCAATTTCATCGACGGCAATCCGGACGTCGGGCGTGAGGTGGTAATCACTGATTCCAAGAGCGAACGTTCCAACGCATACGACGAACTGCCGCGCTTTACGTTTTCTTATCAGTATTCGCAGCGCAATCACAATGTGCTTAACATGGGACGTGCGGGGCGTATCTTCGACAACACTTTCGACCGGACATTCAACTGAGAGGCTTATGAGCAACAAGAGAGCAATGCACTTCACCGAGATGCTTCATCTGTTGTCCGAAGCTCACAAAACTGGGCTGCAGGTGAACCTGCGTGCATGGACAGCCGATGGCGGCATAAACGATTATTCCGGATGGCTCGTGCATAGTGACTACTGGCGTGGTGGTTACATTCGTCTGCGTCATCCTATCAGTGGAGAGATTCGTCTCGTCCCGCAGATTTACATCTTTGAATTCAACAGACATACTATATATCTATGAACGAGACATCGCAATATACTGCTGTACGTACTGGGCAGCGTGGGGAGTGGGAACAGTATCGGGTTATGCCTGGCGGCATCACATCGGCTGCTGCCCGCAATAATATCAGTTCCGAATACGGCGACGACACCAGTTCTGTCTTCGATGGCGATGAGCTGGGCGGCACCGACGGCCGTTCCCTCATGACCGGCCAAAACGGCCGCAAGGAGTACACATATATACCTTTCGGCGCTGACGACCAGTTGCCGTTTGAGATCATGCAGCGCATCGGGTCCAACATGGTGGCGAGTCAGTGCCAGTCTTTCAATATCTTGGCGTGCTATGGTCAGGGTGTGCGTTTTGTCGACCGTGAGACACGGCGCGACGTCACACAGCCGGACATCCTCGATTTCTGCTTGCGCAACTCTCTTCACGAGACATTCCTTGAACAGGCTACTGACATGAAATATTTTTTCTTCTCCGTCACTGTCATCATCCTGTCCCGCGATGCCAGCCGTATCGTTCAGGTACGGCATAAGGAGAGCTGTTACTGTCGCTTTGAGAAAGCCGATGCCGCCGGACGCATCGGGCATGTCTTTTTTGCCAACTGGCGCAATCCCAGCCCGGCACCGGAGGATGTGGAGGTCATT
Organism: Prevotella sp.; assembly: GCA_017483185.1. Classification (GTDB taxonomy): domain Bacteria; phylum Bacteroidota; class Bacteroidia; order Bacteroidales; family Bacteroidaceae; genus Prevotella. Next base: position 3,972 of record JAFULM010000039.1, read on the forward strand.
TCCTTGCTTGACATATATGACCCGCTCGGTGATCTTCGGGTGCGTCTTGGTCAGGAACCGGACCCGGAGACAGGAGAGAAACGAAAGCTCGTAGATGGTTGTGCGGCTACCAAAGAACGCAAGTTTGCCATCCTCAGCCGTATGCCGACGCCCGGATACCAGTACTATCCTATACCGTATTACGCGGCCATGTTCCGCGATTCGTGGTTTGACATCTACCGCCTTATCGGTATCGGCAAGCGGTTCATGATCAAGAACACATCTGCTCCTCGCATACAGATAGAGGTTCATTATAACTATTGGGATAACGTTTGCGATATAGAGGGTATCACTGACGAGGCAGAGCGCGTGAAACGTAAGGAACAGGAGAAACGTAATATCGTGGACTTTGTCACCGGTCCGGAGAATGCCGGCAAGGCACTTGTGTCCGGCTACTACATGGATCCGAATGGCAAGGAGAACCGTATGGTGCGTATATATAACCTCAATGAGGGCGGCAAAGAGGGTGGCGACTGGGCTGATGACATGAGCGAAGCCAGTAACGCGCTTTGTTTTGCCCTGGGGGTGCATCCCAATCTCGTCGGTGCCACTCCAGGCAAGAGCCAGATGAACAACAGCGGCAGTGACAAGCGTGAGCTGTTTACACTCAAGCAGCGGCTGGAGAAGGCTTTTCATGACGTCATGTGCAAGCCGTATCACGTGATATCGCATTTCAACGGGTGGAACGACCGTGTGACGGTCGACGTCCCCATCATAGAGCTTACAACGCTCGATGAGAACCGGGATTCCAAGGTCGTAACTAATTCTAACGCTGGATCTGATGAAGATAATAATAAGTAAAGAAGAACTGGAGCAGTTCATTCCTGTCATGGCGAGTAGCCATGACAGAGTGTATGAGGCGGTCCTGCCGGTACTGAACGATATATCGGAGCGTGTATGCATGGCTATACTCGGTCCCGTCGGCGAGGCAGCGTTGGACAACGATCCGAACGGAAGGCTCATGTTGGCGTTCAAGAGATATATCGCCCACATGGCTGTCTTGGATGTATTCCGGCAGCTCGACATCGTGCTCACGCCGACGGGTTTCGGCGTTGTCAGCAATGACAACGTGAGCCCGGCGAGTAAGCAGCGCGTCGACGCGCTGGAGGCTTCGCTTCAGACCTCAAGGTGTCGCACGGAGTGGGTTCTCATCGACCGGCTGCGGCACGTTGAGAACTGGGGCCGGCAGGAACAGGCTGGTGTCATATCCTGCATCTACGACGGCACGACATTCTTCTCACGACCGGACCTCAATCGCACGGCAAAACAGTGGGAGGAGTTCCAGATTGGTGAGCTGTGGAATGTCGACGAGTTCATCCGGCAACAGATTGGTAGCCCGTTGGTTGACGACATCCTCATCGCTTACCGCACTGATGCGGAGCATTATCAGGCGTATTATGAGGTTGCCGTAATCATCAGGCGCATATTCGAACTCTGGTTCTCGGGCGGCCGCGACGCAGTGGACGTAACGTTGCGGCGGCTCATCGAAGTCATCGAGGCCGACCGGGATACATTCGCACTCTATTTCTCTTCTTCCGCTTTTGAACTTCATCATCATGAGACTTTTCAGAACACTAAGGACAGCGCAGCCTTCGTTTTCAACGGTTGACGGGTCTGTCAGCCTTACGGCCCCGCGGTCATGGCGTGAGCTCACGCCGGAACAGCTGCATTATGTGTTGTGGCTGCTTGCCTCTTTCGACAATCACACAGTGGTCAAGACATACATGTTCTGCCGTTTTACCGGAGTGCATGTCGTCTCACGTGACCGTTTCGGGTGGAAATGCTATGTCCGTACTTCGTGGCGTCGCCGTCATTACTTCACCATGCAGGCCTGGCAGGTTGAGTCTTTTCTGGCTCAATTGGGGTTTGTCGACTCATACGAGGACATGGGCGTTCGGTTGGAGGACGTCTGTGGCCTTCATGCGGTCGACACCCTGCTGCATGGTGTCGTTTTCGTCGATTATCTCAATGCGGAGAAGTATTATCAGGCGTACATGCTGCGCCATGATGACAGGTTCCTGAAGAAGCTCGCCTTGATACTCTACCGCCGGCGCAATGGCCATCTGGCGCATCGCATCAGGCTTGACCGGGCGGAAGCCCTCGGTGTGGTATTGTGGTTCTCATACGTCAAGGCCGAAATGTCACGGGCTTTCCCGCATTTCTTCCGGAAAGTCGACGCTGGTACAGCCGGCGATTATGACATGCTGGAGGCCATGAACACACAGATTCGGGCGCTGACCGACGGCGATGTCACCAAAGAACAAACAGTGCTTAACATCGACTGCTGGCGTGCTCTGACCGAACTCGATCAGAAGGCGCGTGAGGCAGCGGAATTCAAACGCAAATATGGAAAGTAACACTCAATTCGACGCTTTCGAGTATTTCAAGCTACTCGCCGAGCATAACCGACTGGCACGGGAACACGAGTTCCTGCCTTGCTTTTGCAGCGGACCCGACGGTATCAACGACATCATTCAGGAGTTCCGCACTACGGCAAACTTCATCATGATCGATGACACCACGTCACAGAATACATACAGCCGAGGCGTGGGCTTCTTCGATCGCAACGCCTACACGGTCTTCATCCTTGCGGCCTACAAGTTCGACGACATGACCGACCGAGAGAATAAGCTGAAGCTCTGCCGGCGTATCTTCCGACAGTTTCATAGCCGCATGATCCGCGACAAGGAGAGCTATGCCTACGGCGACAGCCTCGAATATCTGCAGGTACATCAGATATATTCCAAGGAGTTGCCGCGATATTCAATGAGCGGCGTCACGGGCCTGTACTTCATGGTCAACAACGAGGAACCTGTCGACCTCACATACAATCCTAAGGAGTGGTATGAGTAGTTTTACAGATTATGCTGCCGCCAAAGGCCGTGAGTCCGGTGGACGGATTTCCGATCGCCGCCTCACGCAGCAGGAACTCGACGCCTACAACAATGGATGGGCACAGTGCATGGTCGACATCTGGATGGAGAAGATAGACATGCTCCGCATCTCTGATACGAGGACGCTGCGGGCGTCCCTTCAGGAGCTCGTCACCACCGGCACCGTAACGACCATCGAGCATAAGTTCATGATGTACGGTATCTATGTCGCTGCGGGTGTCGGCCGTGGCTTCGAGCATGGTAATGGCGGCGACCTCCTGTTCATGGGCAACAGCTTTCGGGCAGCCAACGCCTCACAATACAGCAGCCGGCCCGTCGGCCGCAGCTGGGCGCAGGGCCACATGCTCGCGCCGAGGTTCAAGCGGCAGAAAATCACCCGGGGACCGCACAAAGGCAAGGAAACGGCGCTGACGAGTGGCCACAAGAGGAGCCCACGTGACTGGTTCTTCAAGAAGTATTATTATTCGCTCCGGAGACTTAATGAGGAGAATGCCGCCTTTTTCGGCGCGGCATACAACGGCCTGATGTCCGACTTCCTGACGCGATTGTTCGAGGATGACAATGGAGACAATCCACGCATCAGGAGCAACAGGTGGTGATTTCATACAATATATTTATATAACTATGGCACAATCGGATTTAGATAACTCCCTGAAGAAACAGTTTGAGCAGATACGTGACGAAACTCGCGAGCATGCCAATACGGCTACCCGTATAGGAGGAGCCTTCCTTGCTTTGTTTTCATATCTCGGTTATTTCCTACGTAAAGATGGTAATGATGTCGTTAATGGGATTATTACCTTCGTCAAGGGCATACTCATCGGCAAAGGATTCGGGTTTGCAGAAGATGGCGCTATTACGTCATCTTCCATTAATAACAGCGGTGCTATCAGTACCAAGAATCTCACCGTGACGGGTAAGCTGACCGTATTTGAACTTGAAATCGAACGCGCGAAGTCTGTTGGCGGTTTGTTGATAGTGTCTCCTGCAGACTTCCGAGTGGATGCAGTGGAGATTATAGCCGGCGGTTGGCGTTGTTACATGTTGGCGGAGGATGAGACTTCCGGAGGCACGCCGCGCAAGTTGCGTCAGATGTGGCAAGCTGGTGATCAGGCTTTTTGTCAGCCGGTATCGTTGGATAATAATACAGGTGAGGTGCGATATTATTGGCGTGCCGTGACCGGTGTCTCGGCAGCGAACGTTGTGCTTGACGACGGCAAGGAGTATCTGTACATAGACCTCTCGGCAAGTGACTGCGATGCGTCGTCGACTGATGCTCCGGCGGTAGGTGACAGTATTGTCCTATTAGGTAACCATGAATTGATAGACGGCGATGGCAACACCGTCGCTGCTGCCGACGAGGCGCGCCAAGGAGCGGAGGTGCTCTCGGCCTATCGGTCGGTAGACCCTTTTTTGGCAGACAAGGCTCCTTATAAAGCGCAGTACTGGGGTATCAACGACTATGACCTGACCGGACACTTGAAGACATACTTTGCCCGGGGCAAGAACCACATCGTGGGCGATATAGATATGACGGCAGGTTCGACAGTCGACGGCAAATCTCTCGGTGAGACACTGAAGGGGCTTGAGAAGAACATCGAGGCGGCCAAAGCTCAGAGCGATCAACAGATAGTGCTGTGGTTCGGCGATGAGACACCGACATTGGCGAACGAGCCATATACGTTGTGGGCAGACGATGCCGAACGTAGCGAGCATGTGGGTGACATATATTATAACCGGAGCAAGACGGACAAGACGTCCGGCCATGCCTACGGGTTCAAGCAGGATGAGGATAGCGGAGTGTACTACTGGGAGGAGATAACAGACAGCGATGTGCTTTATGCTCTGGAACTTGCGGCTCAGGCTCGTCAGGATGCCACCGCGGCCCGTAACGAGGCGGCGACGGCGATGCGTGCTATAGGTGCTATGGCCGATGATAATGTGCTGACGGCATCGGAGAAACAGCGGCTTGGTCGGGAACTGACAAGCCTTTGGTATGAGCGTTATGGCACGGATAAAACTGCGGGACTTGATGCCGACGGATGTTCGACGGGTGTGAGTACAGAGAAATACGACTCGGCATTTGATGCCCTGACGAGTTATCTGAACGGCGGCGATGCTTGGGTTGGTCACATAGACGTTGACGGTCTGTTGGTGCAGCCGTCATTGCTGTCTACACCCGGTGATACTGAGATTAACGGCAAGGAATTTACTGACCGTTGGGCCTATTTCTATGCTTGTCGCACGGAGCTAATCAACGACATTGCTAATACCCATATAAGGTGTTTCGTGGGGCTTCCACAACCACCGTATAAAATAGGTGATATGTGGGTTAATGCCACGTGGCCGATAATACAAACGAAAGATGAGGAGCTGCTTTATGACAATGATACGCTTGTGTGTATCCTCGGACGTGCCCAGGACGATAAATTCAATATCAATGACTGGCGCCCGCAACAGAGATATACCACCAATATTATATCCAAACAGATACAGATGCAGGACAGGATAGCATCGATAATCTGTGGTGATCAGAGTATCGACGATATACAAAACCTGATTGCGAACGCCACGGACTGGCAAGGGCTTGTTTCCGGACTCATCGGGCTGAAGGAGGATTACAACGTCCGCATGACGACCATTGACAGCACAATCTCGACTCTCCAGAAGTCCGTGACTGGTGTCCAAAACGACATCAAGGGCTATGTACAGTCCAACTTCGTGCAATACGTCAAAGATGGTGAAGGTGGCCTGAAGCTATTTGCGAGCTATCTCGACGAGGAGGGCAATACAATCGAAACGGCTTCTTTGACACTGATGGCTTCAGCCGACGGTTCTAAACTCAAACTGACTGCCGATGATTTGATATTGGAAGGATTGGTTACTGCGAATGACAATTTTAAGATACTTCAAGATGGCTCAATCGTGTCAAAGAATGCATCAATAACAGGTAAATTCTATTCAGAGGACAACCTCCGTGGAAATAAGATTATTATTAGTGCAGAAGATGGATATATAAAGATGATAGGTCCGGTTGGCGTCGATGATGAATATCAAGATTTGCCAAGTTCTGATGAAAGAACAGATCTATTCAAGGTGAAGTTCGAAACAGATGCTGACACGTTGACACGTTATGCAACAATGTCTATAGACAGCAATACTTTGAGCATAACTATTAATCCTATGCAAAGAAGTATCGTTTTTTATAATAAGAGTCAGGACTGTAATATATTAGAGCTTACACCTAACTGTTTCACAATGTTGACAAGCAATGGACGCGTAGACCTTAGTGATGATGGCCTTTCTTTTCGTATAGGAGAGGCTGTAAAAACATATAAAGGATTGGAATATAACTTTAACACAGGTCAATATGAGTAGTATAAATTTTAAAGAATTCCCGATATTTAGGGACATTAAGCACGAAAAAACAAGTTATGTGGATATTCGCGAAGATTTCGCAAATGTCATATATATGAATGTGTGTGGTATTAGAGCCCATTCCCTCGCCATGAAGATATATCGTAGTGATGGAGTGTTGGAACTTTCAGATGATGAAATTAAGATTGTTGTCGACGCGGCCAATAAATATTGTTTACCTGCATTTATTGACAGCTTGAACTTGCAGATTAATTGTGATGTTGTCCAAAATAACATTCAGACTCCGTAATTCGACCATCGACGACGCAGGTCGCTACAGACAGGCCTCCATCCGCATGGTCACAGTTGATGATGCTGAGGAACTTGCGCGTCAGTGTGTGAACTATCCGAAGTATCTTGACGCGATAATAATGCACTCGTTGACTCACGTGCGCGACACAGTGCGGAGCTGCTACGGCAGCGGCCGTTGGTTGCCGGGCAAGCCGTGGCTTGGTAATGACCGTTGGAGGAGCAAATAATTAAACAAGGAGAAAAGAGCATGATTGAGAATATGACAGAAGGCTGGGCGGGACATACCGGTCAGGAGGTAGAGGACTTTATCAAGGAGCAACTGACATCGGCAATAACCGGGTCGCGTGACAAGATCGGCTGGATAGACTATACCGCCGGCCGCGTTACGTTCTACGATGAGCAGGGCGGCACGCCTCTTGGCAGTTTCTCGCTGACCGGCACGGTGTACGCGATAGATCTGGAGTGTGACACGCCGACATCATTTTACATCCTGACGTCGGCAACATCACGCCCTGTCACGGTGCGGCCGACGACGCAGAGCGGCACGATAGGCGGGTCAATGACGGAGTATGCGGAGGACTACACCTATACGTTTGCGGTAGACAATGGCTCCGGTGTGTTCGTGGAGCGTGCCTCGGGTAGCTGCCGCGGCGGAGAGAGCCTTGTGGAGGATATCAGGGGCTGGGTGACGGTAGGTGCTAACCGTATCCGCGTGACGGTTACGGGAGTGAGCAGCCGGCAGTCGCGGTCGCTGGTGTTCTCATGCGTGGTGACGAGCCTGACGCTCCGGAGTGAGTTCGCGTGGTGGCGGCCGTTCGTCGAGGGCAGCACATACGCCATCGACGGGCTGTTCTTCTCCGGGAACCTGCAGAAGACGCTCTATGTGCGCATCGACGACGACCCGGAGCAGACTTACACGCTGACCTTCAGCAGCGGCACGAACTACGTCACCACTCCGTACTCGCTTGACCTGTCGTCACGCTTTCCGGCCGGAGGCACGGGCATCCACAAGGTGGAGGTGTGGATGGCGGGCGACGGTGTTGAGACGCAGCATTACGCATACAGGATCATGTGCGTGGCCAAGGACGACGCCAACAAGGTCTCGCTCGTTTGTGTCAACGAGGTGGCCGGCAAGGCCGTCAACTACGACACGCAGACGCTCTTTGCATACGCGACGTATAACGCCACGCAGGTTACGTTTGACATCGGAGCGACCGACGGTCTGCGCGATTACACCGTGGCCGACGGTCAGACCATCTCCGTGCAGACGCAGACGCGGCAGACATATACAACAAAACTTGAGATTGATACGGAGGCATCTGAGGGACTTACGCTCAGTGTGGTGGCAGCCGTGAGTGGCAACAGCGAGCAGCTGACAATGGCCGTTGACAACAGCAATTCTTACGCGGCTGTGAGCGGCGCCCGTTTCTATGCAAATGCCGCCCTGCGTTCCAACGGTGCCGCCGACCGCACCGAGATACTCAACATCGCGGCCGGCGCGGACAAGACATCATACAAGGCGCAGTGGCAGGGTTTCGCATGGTCCGTGGACGGCTGGGCGGCCGACAGCGACGGCAACCGCTGCCTTTGCGTCAATGCCGGCAGCTCGGTGATAGTTCCGGATCTGACGCCGCTGGCTGCGACTGGCGCCTCGTCACTGACGCTCGAAGTCAAGTTCCGTTGTGCGAATATCGCCGACTATGATACGCCGGTGCTGTCGTTCATGAGCGAGGAAACATACAACGAGGCGACGACGTCAGGCGTCATAATATTCCCGACAAAGATTCTCGTGCTCACAAGCGGTAACCGTCAGGTGGTGCCGCAGTCCGTCAACCTGACGGAAGATAGGGTGACGCATGCCGTGATAGTGCTGCAGCGCGGATATGGCAACACGGGGCGCAACCTGTGCCACATCTACGTCAATGGAGTGCGGCAGGCCGTCTTCGAATATGGTGGTAACGTGAGCTTCGGTAACGGCTGTCTGCGCATGGGACAGCCGTCGGCCGACCTCTATCTCTATATGCTGCGTTACTACGTCGGCCGGGCTTTTGAGTATAGCGACGTGCTGACAAATTTCTTGAATACCATCGTGGACGATGCGGAATATACCCGTGAGGGCGTGCGTAAGGACAACCGCATCATCGACGGCACGGAGATAAGTTACGAGCTGTGCAAGGCCGCCGGTTACAACCGCATGGTTATCGAGATGCCCGGAGATATAGACATCCCGAGCGTGGAGAATAACGTCAAGGTGAACTCGTCGGTGACGTTTGAGTACAACGACCATCCGGAATGGAACGTCCGCATCGACAACGCACCGATAGATGGTCAGGGTACCACCTCAATGAGGTATTACAGGTGGAACGTGCGCTGGAAGCTGAAGGATGCTGCGCTTTTTACCTACGCCGACGGCACTACCGACACCAAGGAGGGATATATCGCCGGCAAGGGACTGCACCCCAAGGTGTCGAAGATAACGGCCAAAAAAAACTATGCCTCGTCGACACAGGGTCACAAGATGGGAGCGTGCGGAATGTATGACGAATTGTATGAGCGCGTGGGGCTTAAGGCATCGCTACCATCGGCCGACAACCGCGTAGCTACGTATCAATACCCGTTCATGGGTTTTCAAAAGTATGCCGATGGTACATACAAGTTCATTGGCCTGTACACGGCGGGACCGGACAAGGGTGACAAGAAGACGTTTGGCTACGACTTCAAAGCATACCCCGATTTGCTGCAGATAGAGGGACCTAATCACGCCCCGCTGGCGACGCGGTTCCTTCACCCGTGGCTCGACGTGGAGTATTCGGCCGACGACGAGACGCTGACCTTCGGCGGTCAGGAGGGCTGGGACGTGAGTGCATGCCGCTACGAGACCGACGATCCGGCCGCTGCAGCCGACATCCTCGCGCTCATGGAGCGTGAGTGGCGGCCAGCCTACGAGATTGTCTATAACTGCTCACCATATCTGTGTCCACTTGCCGAGGCCGGATATGCCACTCTCGACGCGCTCAATGCCGACGCCGATGGCTTCCGCCGGCGGAGCGGCATCATCGCCGGTCGTGACAATGGCGTGCTGCAGCTCTACGACAACGATTATAATCTTATATACTACCGTAACAAGACGGCGCGCTACGAGGTGCTCGACGGTTTTGACATGATTGGCTATCTCGGCGATTATCTCACTAATAAGACCAATCCTTCAACGGCCGAGATTGTGGCGGCCCGTGCCGCCAAGTTCACTGCCGAGGGTGGAAATTACTGGAGCGTCGATGATGCTGAGTTTCATGACTGCTTTTGCGTGCTGATAGGCGCCACCGACAACCACGCAAAGAACACCTATCCATTCAAGTTCAAAGCGCTGGCCGCCGGCGGCCGGTGGTGCTGGAAGGAGGACGACCTCGACTCTATCCTCATCACGGACAACAACGGCCAAAGCACGAAGAGCTATTCGATAGAGCCGGGTGACGTGACGGCCGACGGCGTGGACATTTACCAAGGCTCGTCGTCGGCATTCTGGACACTAATACGTACCTGTTTCGTGGCGGGCTGCAAGACCATGATGACGCGCATGGTGGGCGCGATGGAGACGATGGCCGGAGAACTTGGCATACAGGGGGCGTATATTCACCGCACGGTGTTCAACGTGTTCGACCACTACTTCTGGAGTCATTCGGCGCGCTATTTCCCAGCGACGGCATACAATGAGGATGCGGCGTTCAGCTATCTTACGCCGTGGGTATTAGACCCTAACCGTACATATAATAATGTGTATCCATTGACACAGGCGCTTGGCACACAGTATGAGGCGGAACGGCTGTGGGTGGAGCGCCGCATTGCCTACGTGTTCAGCCTCTATGAGGTGGCGGCGTTCACCGGCAGCGGTGACGACGGCTACGGCCGCATCGAGTTCACGCCGGCCGCACCTTTCGATTTTCACATCACGCCGGCCATCGACATGTATCCGTCGGGTAACCTCGGAGGCGGTCAGAACATCAAGGGTGTACGCACGCCGGCCGGAGAGGAGTGTATAATCCCCGCATCCTCTGACGGTCAGACGACATTTTATCTTAAAGCGCTCGACTGGTACACCTCGATAGGTGACCTGTGCGGCCTCACGCTCACAAGTCGAGGCGGTGACGCCACGGTGGGAGCATCGCTCTCCATCAAGAGCAAGCGCTTGCGGTCGGTCAAGGTGGGTGACGCCGATGCCTCTAAGGTGAGTTTCAATGCTTCAACGTTGGCCGTGAGCGGTGAGAGTGTGGAGGTGATAGACGCCCGCAACGTGCCGTCATTGCGCAATGACGTGTCGCTGCTCGGCTGTCCGCGGCTCAAACGGGCGCTCTTTGAGGGGACCAACGTGCCCACGCTGCTCATTCCCGTAGGTGCGAAGATTGAGGAGGTGAGCTTCCCGAGCGGTCTGCAGACGCTGTTTCTTCACACTCTGCCGTTGCTCACCATGTCGGGGCTGCACATCCCAGACGATGCTCTAACTACTATCAACGGCATCTATTACCAGGAGTGTCCGGGCATCACGCCGTTCGAGATATTGCGCAAGGTCTTCAACGCAGTCGGCAATGTTCTGCAATTTATCACCATGATATGGACAACGCCCATCGACGGCACGGCCGACGACCTTGACATGCTGGCTGCATTTGCCGGCAATTCATACAATCCGGATACGGGATTGGGGTATGGTTCCGTTGCGTATGATGCGGAGCGTAACATCCTTACCAACACGGCGGAGAAACCAGCACTTGAGGGCGTCATAAACATCGACGGCTATGCTTACGAGGACTCCGCCGATGCTCTCAGGGCATTTTTCGGCGCTAATCTAACGATAAACGTGCTCAAAGGCTATTACATACGCTTTGCTGACGATGCCGTCAGGTGTATATGTGCCGAGATGTGGGGCGACGGTACGGGCATAACGAGAGAGATGGCGGCACAGGTCAAGACCATCGGCAATGAGTTCAGCGGCCGTACAGACCTTGTCTCTTTTGATGAGTTCAGATTCTTCACCGGTTTTACGGGCAACGGCACTTGCCTTAGGCATACTGGGTTAAACAGCGTTATATATCCGGCGACTGAACTCGTATTAAACCTTGCCTTAAAAAAGACAGGAGAGATTGATTACATCAAGATTATGCCGGGAAAGATAGTTACCAGAGCGGATTTGGGCGACACTGACAAAAATATCCATGTCAAATTAATCTATATTCCTGAATGTACCGCTTTTCATGATTATTTTTTCCGCGGCGTGAAGATAGACAAGCTGTATCTCCATTGCAGCACACCGCCCTCGATACATCTCGGTTTCGGTTCTAACATAAACAATGTCACCGAGTTTTACGTGCCTTTGGGATGCGGCGATGCTTATCAGGCTAATGTGGCACGGAAGGATGGCTATATTGAATATGATTTTGACGCGGATCCTGATGGGGTGATACCGACTTTGTGATAATCATCGGTATTTTTATTCTTCTACGAAGATTTATATCTTTGTCATGACAATATAAAGAGGTGCGATGCAGAAAAATACAAAAGAGTGGATACAATACGGTTCCGCTATGTTCATGCTCGGCAGTGGTGTGATACTCACGTTCCTGTGCTTTTTCCTCAACGAATATGAGGTGAAGGATTCGGTGCTGTGGTATGTGGCGCAATGCCTGTTATATGCCGGCAGTGTTTTCGGAGTTACGGTTTATGTCTCCACGAAATTCGGAGAGCTCAAGAATTTCATTGACAAGAAAAATCAAAATGAAGAGAAATGATACTTACACTGAGAAGAATAGCGAGGCGTCCCGGATATACAATAGGCCGGCTCTATATAGATGGTGAGTATTTCTGTGACACGCTCGAAGACACTGATAGAGGGCTGTGTCAGGGACAGAGCGTCGACGCATTACGGCGCATGAAGGTCAAGGGTTCCACCGCCATACCTATGGGGCGGTACAAAATAACGCTCAATGTCGTGTCACCGAGATTCGGCAAGAGGGCTAAGTACAAGCGCATCGGAGGACGTCTGCCACGTCTGCTTGATGTTCCGGTATTCGATGGTGTGCTCATCCATATAGGTAACACCCCCAGAGATACCGAAGGGTGTATCCTCGTGGGTGAAAACAAGGTCGTTGGACAGGTTGTGAACTCAACCGCAACTTTCTACAGATTGGTCGATAGGCTCAATGCTGCGGGGGACGATATTTGGATAGAGATAAGTTAGTTTGTATATGTCAGTAGTTTTTGCGATATTCCGTTTGTGAAAATCGAATGTCGCTTTTCATGTTCTGATTATGAGAAGTTTTTTGTTCTTTATATTTGGTATTGTCGTAGGCATTTGTATAATATCATTGATATCATCGGCTGGCGATGGCCATCGTTCGGTCATCCACGAGATAGTCGTCGATACCGTTATTGATACCGTGGAGTATCCTAAGCCGGTACTGCGTGATAGTGTCGTTGTACGTTACAAGACCAGGCTGCTGCCGACAGTTCCGGCTTCAGGCAATGATACCGTGGCCCATGACAGTGTGGAGGTTGTCATACCCATAACGCAGAAAATCTACGAGGACAGCACATACAAGGCTTTTGTCAGCGGCTATGACGTGTCCCTCGACAGCATATCGGTATATCGCAAGACTGTTACCATACGGGAGAGGGAGCTGATAACCAAACACTCACGTGTCGGGTGGGGAATTGTTTGCGGAGCCGGATATGGCCGGCAAGGTTTTTCGCCGTATATAGGGGTCGGAGTGTATTACAGGATTGGGAAATAACACATTTTCTAAACTAAAAATCCTATTAATACGAAGATTTTTCATATCTTTGTATCATCAACCATATCAAGAGTTGCAAAATGCAGCTTAAGGGCCCGCTGTCTGAGAAGATGGCGGGCCGTATATGCCGGGCTGCCGACACCATAGAGATTTAGGCGAGGGCTGTAACTGCCCTTTGTTTGACACAAGTCGCCTGTCGCCTACAGGCGCAATCACAGCCCTGAAACTTTATTGTTCCGGGGCTTTTGTTCTTTTACGTGCAATTTTGCGATTAAATTAATCGCAAAATTAATAATTAAACTTATAGAATTGATAGAATCCTGATTTATTTGTTTAACTTTGTAGCGAAATATAATAATCAAGTATATAATTGTATGAAAGGCTATAAAGACTTTGTTGCTAATTTGGCAAGAAATAATGATAATCGTGTGTTTCTCAATTCAGATGAGAGACATGCACTTGTTGTTCTTGTTGAAATTTTTAAGCAAGCAAAGGATACGGTTAGAATATTTGCAGGGAATTTATGTGAGCATGTTGGAAATGAACCAGATTACATTGAAGCTGTCAGTGACTTTATAGAGCGAGGAGGAAAGATTCGTATTTTGCTTAATAAATTAGACGAGAAATCAATGAAATCATCCAACCTTTTTAAAAGATTGGCCTTTTATGAAGATAATCAGAATGACGTTGTAGTAAAAAAAACAACAGCAGAGCCATATTTTATGCAGGATGGAAATAAGAATTATGTTCATTTTACTATTGCTGATGAAAATGCGTATCGCATAGAGACAGATATAGAGAATAGAACAGCAGTATGTAATATGAATAATCCGGATATAGCTAAAGCCTATATAGCAATTTTTGATGAAATATTCTCTCAGGATTATTCTGTACAGGTCCAACTAAATGATATGTTTAAATGAGACTTGCTGATTTCTCTTCTTTTATAGAAGTGGCGACTACACTTAATATAGCATTAGTCGCCATTGAATATGTTAAGACTTATACAAATGTTCTTTGTAGTCAGGTTTTTAATTTTCAAGATTTTATAAACAAGTCTTTTGTAAAATGTGAAAAGATTTTGGTTGATAGAATGACGTTAGAACACATCCCCTCTGTTTCTGTAGAAGGACGTAGTACTAACAGTCTTATTGAGAAAGCGAAACGTGACAGAGAAAAAATTGAAGAAAAAATTGAAGATGAGAAAGGTCGTTTCAATAATAAGATAAAATCTGTGTGTGAGGCGAAAAACATATCTTCTGTGGGATTATGGCATTTCCTTTTAGGATTGGTCGCGTTATATGTTATAGGTATAGCTGGCGATACGGAAACGGCGGTTATGAAATCAATATGGTGCTGTATGATTGTATGCACTATTGTTTATTCGGTTGTAGGTTGGCTTTCAAAAGAAGAGAGTGAAAACAATGTGTTTTGCAATTATTCATCTTTGCGTCATTCCATAGTATATTTTGTTTTAGCACTTGGAATTTCTTTATTGGTTAGTATTTTTTGTTGCGTTAATGGCTTCTTCTATAGTATTTGGGACTGGTTCCTACCAGTAACACTACCATTTATTTATTCCAATTTTTTGGCAGCTGTTATAAAAGTTTGGGGGAAAGCGCATGCGGTCAAAAATGAAATAAAAAAATCTTCTGATGAAATTCAAAATAACTGTTCCAAACTTAAAGCTGAGGTTGACAGCTTACTGACAGTATGTAGTATTAGTAATCGATTAGGTGTTGAGTCGCCATCAATCGATGTTTCTGACAATCATTCACAAAACAATACCGGCAGGGAATAAACATTTTCCCCGCCGTTTTCTTTGCCATCCCGATTTTTCTCATTACCTTTGCCGATGGCTTAAAGATGATAGTTCCTTCTATCCGGATAGAGCACCGTCATGCTCACGCCTTGCGATGGGCTTTTTTATTGCCGTCACGGCAGCGGGTATCAGTACCCGTATCTTTGTGGGTAATTAGGCGATGCCACGATATAGCGGCTGCCATCTCGTAGATAAATCTGCTCTCCGGAGAAGACTACATCTTTAAGCCAACGGGATGTGCAGCCGTTTTCTGTATCTCCGCGCCGGCGGAACCGGCGATGGCTTAAAGATGTAGCAATTATGCAACAAAAAGAAATTTCCATCGGTTGGGCAATGACCCAGCCCGATGTGTCCGCGGCTCTCGACCGCGTGCTTGCGAACATCCGTTCGCTCAGTGACAAATCCAAAACTTGGCTCGACGGCCGCAGTGAGACATTCACCGCCCTGTGCGGTACCGAGGGCGACACCTTCACCCGCCGTGACGTCGTGCGCGCCCACCTCTATCTCGTGGCCTTGTTCGCAATCGCATGCGTGGCCGGCTGGCTGGAAGGAGGTGCGTCATGAGCGCAACCATCAATCCTGAAGCCTTGGCCGCCGTTCTCGAACTCTGCGACGACGATACTCTCGATACCAACATCCGGCTGATGGAGGACTCCATCGATGCCATCATCGACGAAGACAGTATTCCGGCTGACAATCGTCTCGATCTCGTTTCGGCATACCGGCGTCTCGGCAAACAGTTCCGGATAATCCAATCATTAATAACCCAATAAACTCCGTATAATCATGGCAACCAATATAACAGACAAAGACAATCGTGACAACAGTTTCGTTACTGACCTGCTCGACGCCTACTTCACCCACCGGCGCAATCTTCCCGGCGAATTCGCCGGCCGTGCGCTCATGGAGGAGCCCAAGAGCACATACGACATAATCGACGACCTTGCGCCTATGGCTAACCTGTATGATGCCAAGGATGCCGTCGTTGGCTACATGCAGAGCCACGGCTACGGCTTTACGACGCTGGCCGACGGCAGCGTCAAGTGGGCCATCTGGAGAATCGTCGAAGGTGACTTCTGATACGACAAATTCATTTTTTTTATCATTCATTTTTTCTGCCCGGCCCGCTGTCTGCGAAGATGGCGGGCCGTTGACAAAGTGACTGAAATAACAGTCAAAAGATTTGTTTATCACAAAATTAATCGTTAAATTTGTAACAAAAAGAAAGAGAGGCGCGTATGTTAGCAACGTTAGCATTTTTATATACAATCTTCGGTATCTGCTTGGTCATATACTTTTTAATTTTGGAGCCTATCGGCAAAGGGCTCAAGAAGATAGTGGAGGTTGACAACCAAAAACTTGTCGAAAGCCGTAAGCGTGAGGCAGCAAAGAAGCAAGAGTTTGATGCGAAGAAGTTCATAGAGACGCGCGTTCCCGCATGTCCAAAGAAGCCATATGCCGATTGGACAGAGGAAGAGTTTACCAGATTAAGAAAACGGTATTTGCAATTATATAAGAAATATTATTTTGAGCAAGGCAAAGGTGAAGAATGGGAAAGAGGTATGAACCATGCAAATAAGATTCTCAGCAAATACGACAAGTAATATTATAGTATGATACGTCATCATGGAGGACATGATGGCGTATTTTTAGAATAAAATGAGGTTATATACTTTTGAACAGTTTTTCAAATGTATATAGCCAATGGCAAATAATGAGATATTCACAACCACCATCAAACTCAATTCCGAGGAGGCAAAGAACAAGCTTGAGGAATTGAAGAAAAAAGTCGACGACCTTAAAGCAAAACGTCAGGAAGCATTTTCTTCCGGTGATGACAGCGTAATTGACAAATGGAGCAAAGACCTGAAGAAAGCTGAGAGCGAACTGCGCCTGTTCAAGCAGGAGACCATGTCCATCAAGGACACGCTCGAAAATATCGGCAGCGCCAACATCGGTCAAGTCGAGAAAGCCATGCGTTCGCTCAACCGTCAGCTGAAGACAGCTTCAGATCCGGAGGAAGTCCAGCGTCTGCAGACACAACTGCAGCAGTGCAGGGACCGTATCAACGAAATCACCGGCGCACACAATAGAGCGACGACGGCAGCCGAGCGGTATAACCGTGAACTTCAGAGAACCAAAAGTGAAATGGCCGCCGTTCATGACAACACGGAGCTGATCAACCGTACGCTGGCCAATCTGAAGACATCGTCGGTCCGTGAGCTTGAGCATACCATCAGGGCTGTCAATGAAGAATTGAGAGGGGTGGAACGTGGCACCCCTAAATGGAAAGAATTGGCCGCCCAGCTGAAGAAGTGTAAGACGGAGCTGTCTTTGGTCAATGCCGAGACAAGAGAGGCGGAAAGCCGATGGTCGCAGTTCACCGGTTTCCTCAATAAGAACTGGGGTGCAATAACGCAGATCATAGCGACATATTCCGGCACAGCCTACACCATAAAACAGTGCGTCGAGGCATACGCCGAGATGGACGAGGCCATGACCGACGTCCGTAAATACACCGGACAGACGGCTGATGAGGTGGAGCGCATGAATGAGGACTTCAAGAAGATGGATACCCGTACGTCACGGGAGCAACTCAATGAATTGGCCGGAGCCGCCGGTCGCCTCGGTATCAGTGGCACAGAGAATATAGAAGAGTTTGTCGATGCTGCCGATAAGATAAATGTTGCGCTTGGCGACGACCTCGGGGAGAAAGCTGTTGACCATATCGGCAAACTGGCCACGATGTTCGGCGAAGATGAACGTCTGGGACTCCGCGGATCCATGCTTGCCACTGGTTCGGCCGTCAATGAACTTGCTCAAAACTCATCGGCAGCTGCCGGATATCTGGTTGATTTTACCGCCCGTGTTGCCGGTGTGGGCAAACAGGCCGGCCTTGCTCAGACTCAGATCATGGGCTTTGCGTCAGTTCTCGACCAGAACATGCAGCAGGACGAGACATCGGCCACGGCCTTCCAGAACCTTTTGACCAAGATGTTTCAGGAACCGTCAAAATTCGCGGAACTTGCCGGGCAGAACGTCAAGACGTTTTCTGAACTTCTGCGTACAGATGTCAATGAAGCCGTCCTGCAATTTCTTCAAGCCATGCACAACAAAGGCGGTTTTGCCGAATTGGCACCCATGTTTGAGGAGATGAGCATGGATGGCAGTCGGGCAACCGGAGTCCTCTCCGTCATGGCCGACAAGATTGACGATATACGCGCTGCTCAGTCGTTGGCCAATGAGGCGTACACCGATGGCACGTCTGTCATCAGCGAGTTCAATGTGCAGAACGAGAGTGTTCAGGCACAGCTTGACAAGGCCCGCAAGAGGTTCAATGATTTGGCTGTAGACCTCGGCCAGAAGCTCATGCCTGTGGCCCGGGTTGCTATATCCACTACTTCCATGGCCGTCAAGGCTCTATATACGATAATTTCTTTTTGCGAACAGCATATCACTGTGATTATTGCTCTTACAGCTACCATAGTTGCATTAAATGCCAAACGGCTTGCCGGTATAGCAGTAACGAAGCTTGAAGTGTTGTGGAACACCCGTGTGGCTTCATCAATAAAGAGTATCGGGCTTGCCATCAAGGCAAATCCGTGGGGACTTGCAATAACGGCGTTGACTGTATTTGTAGGATTATTGGTCGATGCGGCATCAAAGAGCAAGAAAACCCGTGAGGAATTGACAGCTCTTGGCCGGGTAAACAAACAGGCTGCAGAGCAATATGAAGAGGAGGCCGCCAAAATCCATGTGCTGAACCGTATGGTACATGACAGTAATGTCAGTTATGAGACCCGCAAGGAGAAACTTGCGGAGTTGAAGCAGATTGTACCGGATTATCTTGCTGACCTTGATAAGGAAAAAGGACTTGTAAATGACAATACCGATGCTCTTAACACATATCTTGTCCAGTTAGAGAAGAAAATAAAGCTACAGGCTGCCCAGGATGAGCTTGAAGCTGCATACAAAAAGCGCAGACAACTTGATAAACAGAAAGACGAGGGAGAACAGGGCTTGAAGGACGCCCAAGGTTCATTGGCTGCCGCGCGTTTTTCTGCCAGCCGTAATGCCGGCAATCTCGGTACACGTGGTATGCAATCAATGTCCAAGGGACTTGATGCCGGCACAAAGCAAGCTCAGGATCGTGTCACTCATGCCACACAGATGCTCAAAGAGGTTAATGAGCAGATAGCCCGGAACAATGCAGATATAGAATCTCTGGAAGATGAAATCAAAAAAGGTTCTGCAGGTATAGCGCAAACAAAATCCAGTACTGGAGGCACTGGAGGCGGCGGGGATAAAGGAGACGGTTCTGGCTCTGACAAAGACCGCTATGCCGAGGAGCTCGCGGCGCTTGAAGAGTCATACAAGAACAAGAAGAATCTGCTGAAACAGCAGTATTCTGAATTCCTGCTGTCAGAATCAGAGTATCATGTTCAGTCGTTCTTGGCTGAATCTGAGCACCTCGCTGCGGTATTCGATTTGCAGGGCAGGTACGGCAAATCTCAACAGGACACACAATCTAAGATACTCGATGCTATCATCAATGAGACCAAATATAAGTATGAGCAGGGCAACCGTGAGATGCAGTCCGAACTGTCTGCTGCAGACAGCAGTTACAATGCTGACCGCATTGCGTTGAGCCAAATGTATATGAACGGAGAAATCAGGACCGAGAAAGAGTATAAGGATAAATTGCTTGAGGTTGAAGAGGACTATCAGCGGCAACGTCTGGCCATCATCCAAAAATATGGAGGCGATACATCACAGGTAAATCAGGACATCAACAAGATAGAGTTCGACAAGTTCAAACAGCAGAAGAGTACAAACAAAAATGATTTGGAAAAGCAGTATCAGGCAGCGGGCAGCGCAGAAGAGATGAACCGCATTAATGATATGATGTATGAGATGGACCTGATAAGTTATGAGGAGTATCAACAAAACAAGACAGATATCGCAGAACGTGAAAGAAATAAGCGTAAACGTGCAGAAGAAATCGCTTATCAAGCCATTTCACAATTGCTTTCCGGTGCATCTGCGTATGCACAGGCTTGCTCGGATGCGGAAGTGGCACTGGTAACAAAGAACTATGACAAGCAAATAGAAGCTGCCGGCAAAAACAAGAAGCAGGTTGAAAAATTAGAGAAGGAGAGAGATGAGAAAATCCGCGATATCAAGTCTCGAGCCAATAAAAAGGCTATGAAGATAGAGATTGCACAAGCTACTGCATCTACCGCAATGGCCGCAATCAACGCCTATTCTTCTGCTGCCCAGGTACCGTTTATCGGATATATTCTTGCGCCAATAGCAGCTGCAGCAGCGACAGCCGCCGGACTCTTGCAGATTGCCACCATCAAGAAGCAGCACCAGGCACAAGAGGCCGGATACTACGAAGGTGGATTCACCGGCGGCACCAATTACCGCCGTCGTGCCGGTGTAGTGCATGAAGGTGAATTCGTCGCCAACCATCAGGCTGTGAACAATACGTCGATACTTCCCGCCCTGCAGCTTATAGACATGGCGCAGCGCAACAACACGGTGGGCAGTCTGACGGCGGCCGACGTCAGCCGAGCTGTCGGAGGTGGCGGCGGTTCTGCAGCAGTGGTGGCTCCGGTGGTGAACGTGACTACCGATAATGAGGAACTGAGGTCTACAATATCATCGTTGAACGAGGTGATTGACTCTCTTAATATACAACTTACGGAGGGTATTAGAGCGGAGGTAAGCATCGATGGACGTGACGGCATTGCCGAAAAATTGAATTATTATAACAGATTAAAAAACAGGAAATGACAGAGTTATATATTAATGACCAAAGGGTTTGTTTTGATGATAGCAAGCAAATCAAAATAACAGTAGAAAACCCTTACTTTTCTTTCGCGGGTAGTTATTCTCTTGAGGTTACAATTCCGATGAGTATATATCAAAACCGTAATGTATTCGGCAATATAGACAGAATAGAAGTGACGAAAGAGAATAGGGAAATGCCTGCTCGTCTTGTATTGGAGAATAGGACCCTTATCAACGGCGTTGCAAAAATAACTAAAATAAACAGAGACACTGTTATAATACAGTTGTCTGGTAGAATGACCGGAGACAAATTCTTTGCGGAACACGGAGATAAATATATAAATGAGATGGATTTGGGGACTCCGACTAAATTTGAGTGGGATACATCGGAAGCACATATTCCTGGAGTTCTCGGAGAATATGTATGTATGCCGGTATATGATGAGACCAACGATAGAATATATAACGACATACATAGTCGATTGGGAGAAGACGGCTTAAAATATTTATCGTCGGGCTTTTCGTGTAAGATGCCAAATTTTCTTCTTGTTCTGGATAGAATAATAAATTCATGTGGATATAAGATTGTAAGGAATGATGTTAAAGACCGACTTTTTGGGTGGGGACATCTATATATAGCATGTGCACATGAAATAGACAATTTCGGCGAAGCACTGCCTCACTGGAAAATATCAGACTTCATAACAGAAGTCCGTAACTTCTTCGATTGTTCTATACTTTTTGATGCGGACAAACATGAAGTCAGCATCGTAAGGAACACGACTTTCTTTGACGGCGGCATACAGACATATCCTGTCATTGACGAATATGTGGTAGAGATGAAAAATGCAGATGAGAGTGAGAAGAGCCTGTCTTATTCTGATATAAGATATGATTTGAGTAATTCTTCTTCCCACCAATATGAGAGGCTGAGTGAAGAACTCTTGGAAAGGGTACCGTTAAAAGAGTTCGCTTCACATGACGAAACTGTCGTGTATGTGAATTCCTTATCGGAGAAAGATAAAAAATCATATATATACAAAGACGATACCGGTTATTTCGTGTGGGGAGAAGAATATAATAACAACACACTAATTTGGAAATTGACACGGGTAAATCATTTTTGTAATCTGAGCCGTCAACCGGATAATGAGAATACCATTGACTTAAAAATATGTCCGGTAGGTATTACACGTGAACAGGAGATGAGACATATGGAACAAATCTTTCATACCGGTACACGCCCAGCTTATAAAGAAAGGTTTAGATGTCATGTTCCGATGTTGTCACTTGAAAACTCATTCGGCCCTCCGGAACAGTTTGTCGGACCCAGAAACAGAAATACACCTTGTGTCTGGGATATAATCACCGGAGAAGAGGATATGCCGGATAGTACTGAGCCGGAGGGCCGATTACAGGTATTCTTTGTTGATACTTATTTGCAGAGTTTACAATTGGATCTAGGGGGAACACTGTCGCCGAAGATTTTTTATCCGATGCCATTTACCGATTGGGAAAAAGACCTTTTGACGACACTTGTTACTAACAGACACAATCATTGGTCTTTAAGTCTGCAAGAAATAGCTGGTACGGCCTCAATCGGTGATTTACATGCCAATAGTTATTTTATCAAAACTGATATAGAGTTCCAGTTTGACTTTCAATCAAATGAAATTCCTGATATTAATAAGGTATTCATATTTAATAATAAACGTTATGTCTGCAGAAAGTTTGAATATGTATTGCTGAACAACAAGCTCAACAACATCATCCGCGGCTATTTCTACGAGATGATCGGGTCATAATATACCTTCGTAATTCAGCAGTGCCTTGTTGGCCGCCTGTATATCTTTTGGCGTATATGTGTCGGTAATAAGTATCGAGGAGTGGCGTGCCTGGTCTCTTACCGTTAGCACATCATGGTTCGCTTTAATCATGTTGGTGATACCGGTATCCTTTAGGCTGTAGAACTTATATTGCGGAGGGAAGTCAAGGTCTTTGCACACATGACGTAGCCAGTAGTCGCGGAAGAACTTTTCGCTTTGCCTTTCCGGCCCGGGACGGAATTTCTCGCTGAACAGATAATAGCCGCCGGGATAGTTAAAAACACCGAGGTCAATCATCAGATGGATGATTTTTGCCGGCATGGTCAGCACTGCGTCGTTGTGGTTTTTGGTATTCTCGCCGTGCAACTCCAATGTCTGCGCAGCAGGGTGAATGTCACATATCTTTATATATGTCATTTCGTGCGGTCTGATGAACATATAGTGCAACAAGTAACAGGCCAAAAGAAAATGCTTGTTGGTCTTCATGAGGTGCTCGTGGAGTCTGCCGAGAGTTTCATCAGGCAGTACATCCCTGTTCTTTTTCTTAGCCCTGCGCTGAACAGTCGTGAGTCCGTCCGTTGGATTTACTGATATATAGGTCCTCTGGAGCAGCCATGAGCAGAACGTACGTAACCAAGATAAATAATTATTGCGGGTCTGCAAGGTGTTGTTACGCTCTATAAATACATAGTCAAGGAAATCGCAGACTTTACGGCGGTTCAACTGATATATATAAACAATGTGTTCTCTTCCTGCCCATGCACGTAGTATTCGCAAGCTGCTCAAATAGCTTGCCAGAGTCTCCTCGCGCATGTCGTTGTCTTCAACCATCTTGTAAAGATATTGTGTGTATCTGTCACATACATCTGTGAATAATGTATATTCCATTGGTGCTGCCGCCTCTATCCAAGGATTCCAACCGTCGAGCAACTTTTCTGTAAGCCGGTTGATTATCCCTTGTGCATATTTCTTTTGGGCTGTTTTCCCCTTGATACGCCCGAGCATGATTTTTTTGCGTTTCATCCTACCGGAGGAGGGGTCAAAAGCGTAGAAACTTACATAACATTCCTTTCCCTGGCTAAAGGTTGGCGGTGTCCATCCCTTAACTTGGTTGATAACATCTTTTGTAGAAAAATTCATTTTTTTGCTCAATTCATTTTCTGAAATGAGCTACGGTTAATAATATAATGTGTTCCGCACCGTCCGACTTCTGTCCGACCATTTCCGTGCGACCAAAAACAAAGGGGCTGAAAATCAGCCCCTTGCTTTTGATTTGGTCGGGATGACAAGACTCGAACTTGCGACCTCACGCCCCCCAGACGCGTGCGCTAACCAACTGCGCTACATCCCGTCCTTTGCAAATCATTTCTGCATTGCGGGTGCAAAATTACACATAATCTGTGAGAACTGCAAATTTTTTGTCGATATTTTTGGTGGCTTGTTGCGTTTTGTTGCGTTTTTCGTGTTGCTGTCGTCGTTGTTCCGTGATAGCATCCTGACGGACAGGCCGTCGTCGCGAGCGCACGGCTTCATAATTATTGTTATTTGTTTTGTTATCTATCCGATTTCTGCTACCTTTGTAGTCAGGAATACAGACACAACTTTGTCAAATACAACCAAGCCCGATATGCAATATGAAGTAACGGCATCGAGCCGTCTGAATCTCACCGTCGACCTGCCGTCGTCAAAGAGTGTGAGCAACCGTGCTTTGATCATCCACGCCCTTGCCGGCGGCGGTGAAATGCCGCAAAACCTGTCCGACTGTGACGATACGCGAGTAATGATGGACGCTCTATCCTCAATGCCTGATATCATCGACATCGGTGCGGCCGGAACGGCGATGCGTTTTCTCACAGCTTATCTCGCCGTGACCTCCGGCAGCCATATCCTGACCGGGACGGAGCGCATGCGCCACCGTCCCATCGGAGTGCTCGTGGACGCCTTGCGACGTCTCGGAGCGGACATCACGTATATGGGCGAAGAAGGATTTCCGCCCCTGCGCGTCAACGGCCGACCGCTTGACGGCGGACCATTGGAGATAGAGGGGAACGTCAGTTCACAGTATATCTCGGCCCTGCTGATGATTGGTCCCGCCCTGCGTCACGGCTTGACGCTACGTCTGACTGGTGATGTCATCTCGCGGCCGTACATCGACATGACGCTCTGGATGATGGGAGAGTTTGGCGCAGAAGCTGAATGGACAGACGCATCGACTATCGAGGTGAAGGCACGGCCATATACGCCGCGGCCCTACTGCATAGAAAATGACTGGAGCTCGGCGTCCTACTGGTATGAGCTGGTGGCGTTAGGCCCGGAGGACAGCGCGGTGACGCTGACCGGACTTAAGGATAGCAGCAAGCAGGGTGATTCTTCGGTGAGATATATTTTCAGTCTGCTTGGCGTGAAGACGGAGTTTTGCGGTGCGGTAGACCACAACCGTCCGACCACAGTCCGGCTGACGCGCAACGGCCGCCGCGTCCCGCGCTTGGAGTACGACTTCGTCAATTCGCCCGATCTGGCCCAGACCGTCGTGGCCTGTTGCGCGGCGATGAACATGCCGTTCCACTTCACCGGACTCCAAACGCTGAAGATAAAGGAGACTGACCGCATCGAGGCCCTTAAGGCTGAGTTGCTCAAGTTGGGCTATGTCCTGCGTGATATAGACGGTCGCGAACTACTGTGGGACGGTACGCGTTGCGAACCGCAGCCTGATCCGGTCGTCGAGACCTACAACGACCATCGCATGGCTTTGGCTTTCGCTCCGTTGGCCATGTGTCGTGAGCGAATGGTGATAGACAATCCGATGGTCGTCACGAAGTCATATCCTCACTATTGGGAAGACCTTGCAAAAGCGGGAATGGAGATAAGAGTGAAGAATGAAAAATGAAGAATTTGCTGCCGCCGTTCATTAAATGAAGAATGAAAAATGAAGCATCATTGTAATTCCTAATTTTATAATTCATAATCGGCCGCAGGCCGACAACTCCTAATTCGTAATTCATAATTCCTAATTAATAAATGTATATCCTTGTCATTGCCCTCATTGTCCTTGGAATAGTTGTGGCTATTGTGGCTAAATTCTCATCCGGAGAGGACGATGCGCACGTGGTCACGGCGGAAAGCGATTGCGCCTCGTTTGGCGGCAACAACTCGCGCTGTATGCACGACTGCATGATGGAAGCCTCGGTCCGCGATGTTGTCTACTATGATGACGAGGAACTGGACATATACGCCGGACGGCCGGAGGACAGATATACCAAGGCTGAAGTGGAACGCTTCAGGGATGTTTTGCTCACCATGCGGCCTGAAGAAGTGGCGGGCTGGAGTATCAGTCTCTCACGGCGCGGAATAACCCCGCCGGAGGAGATACGCGATGAAATGCTGCTGATGATGGAGTAATGTCGACAACTTATAATCGGCCGCAGGCCGACAATTCGTAACTCGCAATCCAAAACAATAAAAGCGCCGTTTTTTAGTTAATATTATTGTGAGATATTTGGCTCAAAGACATATCGTCATGCTTGTCGCAACTACACTTTTGTTCGTCGTGACAGCATGCTCAACGAAAAAGAACACCGCCGGCAGCCGCTGGTGGCACTCGTTCAATGCCCGTTATAACACTTATTATAACGGCAGTCTCGCCTTTATCGACGGCGCCGAGGAGCAGGAACGTGGCAATAAGGACAATTTTACCGAGATGATACCCTTCACGATGGTCGGCAACAAGGCTACCCGCGAAATTGGAAAGTCCAATTTTGACCGTGCCATCGAAAAGTCGGAAAAGACCATCAAGCAACACAGCATCAAGCGCCGACCCGAATGGACGAAGTCGAGACGCAAGACGGCCAAGGACATTGAGTGGCTGAGCCGCCGCGAATATAACCCATTCCTCTGGAAGGCGTGGCTCCTGATGGGCAAGTCGCAATACTTGAAAGGCCAGTTTGACGAAGCCGCCGCGACGTTCTCCTACATGTCCAGGCTTTATGCCACGCAGCCCGCCATCAACGGCATCGCCCGTTCGTGGCTCGCCCGCAGCTATACGGAACTGGACTGGCTCTACGACGCGGAAGACGTCCTGACGAAAATGCGTCGCGACACCATCCACTATCGCGCGCGGACAGACTGGGACTACGCTCAGGCTGCGTTCTACGTCCGCAGCCACCGATATGAAGAAGCCGTGCCGGCGCTGGCCCGCGTCATCAAGTATGAGCGTCGCAGGAAGCAGCGTGCCCGCCAGTGGTTTCTCATGGGGCAGATAGAGACGGAGTTGGGACACCGCGAACAGGCTTATCGCGCATATAAGAAAGTCATCCGCCTGAACCCGCCGTACGAACTGGAATTCAACGCCCGCATTGCCCAGACGGAGGTGATGGCCGCCGGCCGCTCCCGTCAGATGATACGCCGGCTGCGCCGCATGGCCGCATCGGACAACAACAAGGACTATCTCGATCAGGTCTACTATGCTATCGGTAACATCTACCTCGCCGAGCGCGACACCGCCGCTGCGATCGGCGCGTACGAGACGGGAAACAAGAAAGCCACGCGAAACGGCATTGAGAAAGGTGTACTGCTGCTCCATCTCGGTAATCTCTATTGGGCGAAGGAGCGTTACAACGACGCACAGCGGTGTTATGGCGAGGCTATCGGCCTGTTGGACAAGGAGCGCGACGATTATGAGGAACTGTCGGAGCGGTCGAAAGTGCTCGACGAACTCGTGCCATACACCGATGCTGTCCATCTGCAGGACTCGTTGCAGGTGCTGGCCAAGCTACCCGAGAAAGAGCGCAATGAGGCCATCGACCGTGTCATCGAGGCTCTGAAGAAAAAAGAACGTGAGGAGAAGCGGGCTGCTCAGGAGGCAGAAGCCGAGAAGACAATACAGCAGCAGAGCGCACAAGGTAACCGCAACAATACCCCCAAGCCGCCTATGCCTACGCCCGGCGGACAGCAGGGATTGTGGTACTTCTATAATCCGCAGGCCGTCAGCCAGGGCAAGGCCGCTTTCCAACGACAGTGGGGAAAGCGTGAGAATGTCGACGACTGGCAGCGCGTCAACCGTACAGTGGTCAATCTCAATCCTGCCGACAGTGACGCAGGGGAGGGGGAAGAACCGACCGACTCCATTGCTGCAGCAGTGGGAGAGGGTGGGGAGGTCGCAACCGACACGTTGGCAACGGACACCGCCGCTGCCGATCCACATACCCGTGAATACTATCTGGCGCAAATCCCGTTCACGGACGAGCAGAAGGTCGAGAGTGACAACATCATCAAGGACGGCCTGTTCCACTCCGGCGTCATTTTCAAGGACAAACTCGATAATTTGCCGCTCAGCGAAAAGGCGCTGACGAGGCTCACCGAACAATATCCCGACTATGAACAGACGGACGAAGCATGGTATCATCTCTTTCTGCTTTACTCCCGAATGGGACGTCACGACATTGCCGCTCGCTGTCTGGAAAGACTGCGTCTGGACCATGCGGAGAGCCAATGGACTACGCTTCTCAGTGACCCGCACTTTGCGGAAAACGCCCGCTTCGGTGTCCACATAGAGGACTCGCTCTACGCCGCGACGTATGATGCTTTCAAGGCTGACCGCTACGACGAGGTGAAGACCAACACCCAGTTGTCTGCCGACCGTTTCCCGTTGGGTGCAAACCGTCCCAAATTTATTTTCATCGAAGGCCTGAACCGGCTCAACGAGGGTGACGCAACGGCCTGCGTGACGGCGATGAAGGAGGTCGTGGAGAAGTATCCGGAAAGCGAAGTGACGGAGATGGCTGGTATGATAATCAAAGGCGTGCAGGCCGGAAGAGCCTTGTATGGTGGAAAGTTTGATATCGGGGACATCTGGTCGCGTCGTGGTGTTGCAATGGAGGCGGACTCTACGACAACTGACACTCTCAGTGCGGAACGTAACACGGGCTTTGTCTTCCTCCTGGCCTATCGTGCTGATTCGCTCGATGCCAATCAGTTGCTTTTTGAGATGGCCAAATATAACTTCTCAAACTTCATGGTCCGCAACTTTGATATCACTCTCGATCAGGACCAAGGCATCAGTCGTATGCTTATCAGCGGCTTCCTCAACTACGACGAAGCACTGCAATATGCTCGTCGTCTCTATGCTGATGAGGCAATGGCGGTCCGTCTCAACGGTTGCCGGCGCATCATAATAAGCGAAAACAACCTCAAAATGCTTGGCACACGATATAGCTATGTCGACTATGAGGAGTTTTTTGAGCGGTCATTTGTGCCTCTTGAAATAAGTGACGAGGAACTGCTCAATATCCCCGAAGCAGTTGAGATCCCGAAGGAAGAAAGCGTAACGGATGACGGCTCAGCACCTGCCGGCAATGCTCCGTCGACACCGCAGATGGATGACATGAATGACCTCGGCCTTCCGCCTGCACCTGTCGGCAATGCTCCGTCGACACCGCGGACTGATGATATGAATGACCTCGGCCTTCCGCCTGCACCTGTCGGCAATGCTCCGTCGACGCCGCAGACGGATGACATGAATGACCTCGGCCTTCCGCCTGCACCTGTCGGCAATGCTCTGTCGACACCACAGACGGATGACATGAATGACCTCGGTCTTCCGCCAGCACCTGCCGGCAATGCTCCGTCGACATCGCAGACAGATGACATGGATGATTTGGGATTGCCGCAGAATATCGGTGGAGCAAATAACAATACAAACAACGAACCGCCGGCCGACGTGTTCGACTTTGATGAGGATTTTTACAGATGAGCAACGGATTATTACTTTGGGCAGACGATGAGATAGAATTGCTGCGCGCACACTTGTTGTTCCTTGAGAAGAAGGGCTATGAGGTGGTCACGGTCAGCAACGGAACGGATGCCATAGAACAGTGTCGGACGCAAAATTTCGATCTTGTACTGCTTGATGAGATGATGCCCGGACTGAGCGGATTGGAGACTTTGCAGCGCATAAAGGAGATCTCACCTTCGCTTCCCGTGGTCATGGTGACCAAAAGCGAGGAGGAAGACATCATGAATCAGGCCATCGGGTCGAAGATTGCTGACTATCTGATCAAACCGGTCAATCCCAATCAGATATTGCTGACGCTCAAAAAGAACATCCATCGCAAGGAAATCGTGAGCGAAGTGACGCAAACGGGCTATCAGCAGAACTTCCAGCAGATCGCGATGCAGATCAGCGACTGCCGCACATGGCAGGATTGGGTGGAAATCTACAAACGTCTCGTTCACTGGGAACTGGAACTTAGCGGCACCGACAGCAGCATGACGGAGATGCTCGGCATGCAGAAAGAGGATGCAAACGCGGGCTTTGCGAAGTTTGTCAAAGCCAATTATCTCGATTGGGTGGACGCCATGACACCAACGTCACGACCTGCCGACCATCCGATGATGAGCCCGGAACTGTTTAAGAAGAAAGTGTTCCCGTTGCTCTCGGAAGGTGAAAAGGTCTTTCTCGTCGTGCTTGACAATTTTCGTTATGACCAGTGGCGGGTAATTGCGAGCGAGATTGGCGACGCATTTGATATCGAAGAAAACCTCTATTGCAGCATCCTGCCCACGGCGACGCAGTATGCCCGCAACGCAATCTTCAGCGGCCTGATGCCTAACAAGATAGCCGAGATGTTCCCTGACCTGTGGGTCGACGAGGACGAAGAGGAGGGGAAAAATCTCAACGAGGGCCCGCTCATCGGTACACAGTTGGAGCGCTATCGTCGTAAGAACAGCTATTCATATCACAAAATCAACGATTCCGCAGGAGCGGAGAAGTTTATCCAGCAGTTTCACAGGTTGGAGTCGAACGACCTCAATGTTGTCGTCTTCAACTTCATAGATATGCTCAGTCATGCCCGTACGGAGTCACGGATGGTCCGTGAGTTGGCCAGCAACGAGTCCGCCTACCGCAGCATTACGCTCAGCTGGTTCCGCCACTCGGTCATTTCCGAGCTTTTCAAGCTGTTGTCGCAGAGCGACTATCGGGTGATAGTCACCACCGACCACGGCTCTATACGTGCCAACAAGCCGGTGAAAATTGTCGGTGACCGCAACACCAACACCAACTTGCGATACAAATTGGGCAAAAATCTATCCTACGACAACAAAGATCTCTTTGTCATCAAGGAGCCGCGCCGTGCTCAGTTGCCTTCACCCAACCTCAGCACGAGTTATGTCTTCGCCACAGGAGATTCCTTCTTTGCCTATCCGAACAACTACAACTACTACGTGTCCTATTATAAGGATACGTTCCAGCACGGCGGAATATCAATGGAAGAAATGATAATACCTGTCATAAGCATGACTGGTAAAAAACGATAAAGACATTATGGAAATAAGAATAGACAGTCTGGACAACATCCGAGAGGCCGCACGACAGTTTGTCGAGGCTCTCGGCGATAACACGGTGATAGCTTTCTATGGCAAGATGGGAGCAGGAAAGACAACCTTCATCAAAGCCGTATGTGAAGAACTGGGCGTGGAGGACGTCATCACGTCGCCCACATTCGCCATTGTCAACGAGTATCGGTCTGATACGACGGGTGAACTCATCTATCATTTCGACTTCTATCGCATCAAGAAACTTGACGAAGTGTACGACATGGGCTACGAGGACTATTTCTACAGCGGTGCCCTTTGTTTTATCGAGTGGCCCGAACTGATAGACGAACTACTGCCCGGCGACGCCCTGAAGGTGACCATCGCCGAGGCAGAGGACGGCTCGCGCGTCGTGACTTGCTGATTTAGGGGCTTGCGCATACTGCGTCTGGAGCTTGGCGCATACAAAAAAGAGAAACGGAGAGACAGAGTTTGCTTGATTGTAGCACTCTGACTCTCCGTTTCTTTGCGTCCGTAATGGGAATCGTAACGCGCAGTCACTCCTCCAGATTCTGCTCCTGAAAGTCCATGTCAGCCTGTACGACGAAGAAGACATCGTCTGCAGCAAACTCTCCTCGCTTGTCTTCGGCAGCCTTCCGGCATACGTATTCGGCTACGGCCTGCAAGTCGATGTCTATACATCCGTCCTCATCGCCGTCTCCGTCGAGCACGCCGCTTTCAAAATAGTATTCCACGATGGCATCCATCATGTAGAGAATGTCGTCCGTGGAGAACTTCTCTTTCAGCTCGTTGGGCAGATTGTCGATGATAAATTCCGCCTCGCGGGCATTTTCCTCGGCATCCATCCGGAGCTCTTCCTCAAAGTCTGCCATAGTTTAGAGCAGTGATTGGAATTTCTCTTCGAGTTTAGCCTTTGAGAGAGCACCGACAGTCTTGTCCACCATCTGGCCACCCTTGAAGTAGAGGATGGTCGGGATGTTACGGATGCCGAACTCTGCTGCTATCTCGTCGTTCTCCTCGACGTCACATTTTCCGACGACAATCTTGCCGTCATACTCGTTGGCCAGTTCTTCGATGATGGGGGCAATCATGCGGCAGGGTCCGCACCATGTGGCCCAAAAGTCTACCACGAAGGGCAATTCACCGTTCTTCAGTGTCTCAAAGTTGTCTTTTGTGATCTGTACTTCCATTGTTCTATGCTTTTAATTTGTTGATATTATGAATTCTTTTTTGTGTGTCTTTCGACTCCTTTTCTTTTGCAAAAATACGGAAAACCGATGAGACGGCCAAGAAGCGGGCTGCTTTTTAAGTAGGGTTAACAGCTGACCGCCGTCTCCATCCGCCGTTTCATAAAAGACACCAACACCCTTTAATTTATCTTGTAGTCCATCACCTCCTTGTTCTGTTCGATGTATGCGATGAGACATTGCTTGACGTTGACCGTGCGCCGGGTGCTTCTCAGGAGCACGTGGTTCTTGCCGCCGGAGTCGTGGAGCTGGAAGAAGAGTTTTGTCTCGCCCGGGTTTTCGGCGATGATTTCGTTCAGTTCCGTGACAATCTGGTCGTTGAGCTTGTCCGTAAGCAGCGAGATGGTGATGCGGTCGATAGCCTTGTCCTTGATGGTCTGGAGATATTCGATGTTCTGCACCTTCAGATCGAAGAACTTGCTGTCGCGGTATCTCTGCTGACATTTTGCCGTGATGTAGACCGTGCATCCCTCTTTGAACATGCCGCTCCATCGTCCCCACTCCTCACCGAACATGGCCAGCTCGCCCGAACCGTTGAAATCCTCGATGGTGACGAAGCCGCACGGCTTTCCCGTCTTGGTGAATTTGGACTTTATCGACGTGACGATACCGCCGATGATGACATCCTCCCGGTCGCTCAGAGCGGAGATGTCGGAAAGTTCGGAGCAGTGGGTGTTGCAGAGATTGTCCAGCACGATCTTGAATTCATCGAGCGGATGGGCTGATATGTAGATGCCGACGAGGTCGCGCTCACGGTTGAGTCGTTCGATGTCGCTCCAGATTTCACCTTTTATTATAGGCGGAGTTGATATTTCCACGTCGTCCTCAGCGGAGAAGAGAGAGTTCTGTATCTGCGTCTTCTCCATCTGATATATCTGTCCGTAGCGCATGAACGTGTCGATGAAAGCTTCTCCCTTGTTGTTGGTGGCGAAGAAGTCTTCGCGTCTGATGGTCCCGAAACTGTCGAAACCGCCGCTCAGCACGAGCGACTCGACGCACTTGCGGTTGACGGCGCCGAGGTTGACGCGCTGTATGAAGTCGAAAATGGTCTTGTAGGGGCCGTTCTTCTCGCGTTCGGAGATGATGGCGTCGGCCGCCGCGCTGCCTACGCCCTTGATGGCACTGATACCGAAGCGTATCTCGCCCTTCTTGTTGACGCTGAACTTCTGGCGGCTTTCATTGACGTCTGGCCCCAGTGTCGGTATGCCCATCGAGCGACACTCGTCCATAAACTTCGTTATATCCGCGATGTTGTCGAGGCTTCGGCTCATGATGCCGGCCATGAATTCAGCCGGATAGTGGGCCTTGAGATAGGCCGTCTGATATGCCACCCACGAGTAGCACGTGGCGTGACTCTTGTTGAAGGCGTAGGAAGCGAACTTCTCCCAGTCGCCCCATATCTTTTCGAGCACCTTCGGGTCGTGCCCGTTCTTCTTGCCGCCCTCGATGAACTTCGGCTTCATCGCGTCGACGATGGCCTTCTTCTTCTTACCCATCGCCTTACGCAGGGCGTCGCTCTCGCCTCGGGTGAAGTTGGCCAACTGGCGCGAGAGGAGCATGACCTGCTCCTGATAGACCGTGATGCCGTAGGTGTCCTTGAGATACTTCTCCATGCACGGGATGTCATACTTGATCTCCTCGCGGCCGTTCTTACGGGCGATGAACGACGGGATATAGTCCATAGGTCCCGGACGATAAAGGGCGTTCATGGCGATGAGGTCTTCAAAGACCGACGGTTTCAGCTCACGAAGATACTTCTGCATGCCTGCCGACTCAAACTGGAATGTTCCGATCGTGCGTCCCTCGCAGTAGAGCTGATACGTCAGCGGGTCGTCGATGGGTATTTTGTCCAGGTCGATTATCTCTCCCGTGCGCAACCGGACGTTCTCCACGGCCTCTTTCAGCTGCGAAAGCGTCTTCAGCCCGAGGAAGTCCATCTTGATGAGGCCGGTCTCCTCGATGACGTGACCGTCATATTGCGTGCAGAGCAGCTTGTGCCCCGGGTCATTCTTGTCTTCCGCCGTCGACACCGGCACCCAGTCGCTGATGGTGTCGCGGCAGATGATGGTGCCGCAGGCGTGTATACCAGTGTTGCGCACCGTGCCCTCCAACATCTTCGCGTAGCGTATCGTCTCGCTCTCCAGACGGTTTGTGCTGGCCTCCGCCTCGCGCAACTCGGGGATGACGCTGATGGCGTTGGTGAGGTTCATCTTCAGTCCGCCCGGCAGTTTGTCCGGTATCGCCTTGCAGAGCTGGTTGCTCCGCTCGAGCGGCAACTTCTCCACGCGGGCCACGTCCTTGATGGAGTTTTTCGTGGCCATCGTGCCGTATGTGATGATGTGGGCCACCTTGTCGTGGCCATATTTGTCCTCCACCCATTCGAGCACGCGGCCGCGGCCGTCGTCGTCGAAGTCGGTGTCAATATCGGGGAGTGAGATACGGTCGGGGTTGAGGAAACGCTCAAACAGCAGGTCATACTTGATGGGGTCAATCTTGGTGATGCCCAGACAGTAGGCGACGACGCTTCCTGCCGCCGAACCACGTCCCGGACCGACCATGACGCCCAGCTCCTCGCGGGCAGAGTTGATGAAGTCCTGAACGATGAGGAAGTAGCCGGGAAATCCCATCGTCTTCATGATGTGCAATTCGAAGTTGACGCGCTCCTTCACTTCGTCGCTGAGAGGGTCGCCATAGAGCCTCTTCGCACCGTCGTAAGCCAATTTAGACAGATAGTCTGCCTCAAACTTGATGCGGTAGAGGCGGTCATATCCGCCCAGCTTCTTTATCTTCTTCGCTCCCTCCTCGGGCGGCAGCGGATTCTCTCCGTTCTCGTCGCGGGTGAACTCTTCGTAGAGTTCCTGCTCCGTGATGCGCTGACGGTATTCGTCCTCCGAACCGAACTCCTCGGGAATGGGGAAGAAGGGCATGATCGGGTCATGGTCGATGGAGTAGGTCTCGACCTTGTCAAGTATCTCGCACGTGTTGGCCAGAGCCTCGGGGATGTCGCTGAAGACGTCGTTCATCTCCTCGCGCGTCTTAAACCACTCCTGCTTGGAGTACAACATGCGCGTCGGGTCGTCGAGGTCTTTGCCTGTCGAGAGGCAGAGCAGACGGTCGTGAGCCTCGGCGTTCTCCTCGTCGACGAAGTGACTGTCGTTTGTGCAGACCAGTTTGACGTTGTGTTTGCGGGCCAGTTCGATGATGACGGCGTTGGCCTGCTGCTGCAGGGGGAATGTCTCGCGGTTGGCTCGTATCGTCGGATCCTTCACCTCGTGGCGCTGGAGCTCGAGATAGTAGTCGTCGCCGAAGACACGCTTGAACCACAAGACCGCTTCCTCGGCGCCGGCGATGTCGCCGTCGAGAATCTTCGCCGGCACCTCGCCGGCTATACATGCCGAGCAGACGATGAGGCCCTCGTGATGTTTTTCCAGTTCGACATGGTCCGTTCGCGGACGATTATAGAAACCGTCGGTCCACGCTTTCGACACCAGTTTGATCAGATTGTGATATCCGACCTCATTCTTCGCCAGCACGACGAGGTGGTTACCGCCGCCGTCGCCCATAGCCTTTTCCTTGTCGGTCAGCCGTCGTCCGTTGCGCACGACATACATCTCGCAACCGAATATCGGCTTGAACGGTTCTTGCCCGGCATCCTTGCGCTTGCCGTTGAGTCCTTTGCAGTAGTTGAAGAAC
The DNA here is from genome assembly GCA_017483185.1 of Prevotella sp. GTDB lineage: Bacteria > Bacteroidota > Bacteroidia > Bacteroidales > Bacteroidaceae > Prevotella. Next base: position 40,068 of record JAFULM010000039.1, read on the forward strand.
TCCTTTATGCCCATCATGTTGCCGTGGTCGGTGATGGCCATGCCGCGCATGCCGTTGCCCACGGCCTTGTCGACCAGCTTCGGGATGCTGGCCTGTCCGTCGAGAATAGAATAGTATGTATGTACATGAAGGTGTACGAAATCTTCCATGCCTTTGCTCCTCTGTTTTGATTTGGAGGCGTAAAGTTACGCAGAAACCCTTAGACGGCCAAACGAAACGGGAAGAAAATAAGGATCATCCGACATTTGGAGTGATTTGGAGTGATATTTCAAATAAAACCAATATACCAACCTCATTTGGAAGTCTTTATGTGGGCTAATCTCAGTCCCCTCCTTTCGAAGGAGGGGACTGAGATTAGCCCACATAAAGACTTCCAAATGAGGTTGGTGTGTTGATGTAAACTGAGATAAAGATGTGTAATTCGTTACTCCAGCTGTCGGATGAACCTAAAATAAACAGGAACAGCCGTCGGACCGCCTCGCCTGCCGTGCGTCATCGTCCGGCCTCGACCTTTATATCAGGATTGACGGCGCGCAGGTCGCCGACGAAACGCTCCTTGTCCTTCGGGGAGATGACGATGCTCCTGTCGCAGAGCTTCAGCTCCAGCCGGTCCAGCGACATTGCCGGTGAGCTGACGGGCGTCCGCGTCGGGCGGACGGCCGTGATGTCCATGATGTCACACCGCTCCTTCATCAGCGAGCCACAACGGACCGTCAGCGTCCGGCCGTCGATGACGTATGTCGTGTTCACAACCATATCGACGAACACCAGCAGGACCACGCCGCTGATGACCAACCCTATCAGCGGTGCCTCATCAACGAGAATGAACGGCAACGAGGCCGCAACGACAATACCGATGACCACCACCGCAAGCCATGTGTCAACCTTTGATTTATGCTTTTTCATAATCTTCGTTTTTATGTTATTGATAATAGAATATTCATTCACCGCCATTCACCGCCATTCCCGTCACGTCGGAGTATGGGCACAGCTGGCCATTCAGGCACGTTCGAGGGTGTAGCAAAATCATTGGATTGTAGGGACGAGGGTGTTGCAGAACTCACATGGAAGCCTTTAAGTGGGGTAATCTTAGTCCCCTCCTTCTATGTTGCTATCCAAATAATTGGATAAGTTTTATCTTTGTTTAACCGTTAATATTCAATTACTTATAAAAATTAACTGTTTTTATCCTGCGCATAGTATCACATGTCCGACACATGATGCCGGAAACCAAAA
>JAFULM010000040.1 GCA_017483185.1 Prevotella sp.
AGGTCGCGACCCTACTTGTGGGTCATTGGGTTCTGTTGTCATTTGCCGTTGTTTTTTCCGTTGGTGCTGATAATTGTAGGGTCGCGACCTGTCGCGACCGCCACGCTGACGGGACAATGGATTCTGCTGCCATTTTCTGTTGGTTTTTCCGGTGGTGTTGATAATTGTATGGTCGCGACGGGTCGCGACCATACTTGCGGATTCATCCTGTCGCTCCTCTATTTGCAAAAAAATATAAAAATATTTAAAAATGGGTGAGTTTACACTTATTGGGGTGTCTGTTATTATGCTTTTTTGTATATTTGCAAAATCAAACTGTTGACTATTCAATTTATTCTATTAACTTATACAAATTAAAAATCAAATGATGAAAAAACGATTACTATCATTGAGTATCGCAATGTTGGGCGTTTCGAGTCTGTTTGCCTACAATGTGGGCGACTACATCTATACGCGCAACGGACGATTTCAGGTAACCGGATCGAACCTGCTTGTCAACGGTGATTTCACCCAAGGCTTGGAGACAGGTTCGATTCAGAGTATGTATGCAGGCGCGCTCAGCGCTGATACATTTGCTATCGAGACGGAAGGCGGCCCCAACGGACTGCCGTATCTGAAGGTTCTCGAAAGCAAAACTGGTGATATGCAGGTCAAGAATACTTGGGTGACCACTTTCTCGATGGTGTCACAGACCACTCACTTCTATGCCAAGGTCATGAGACAGCCGAATCAGGTTTATGTACTTACCTATAAGGCCAAGTCCGGTTTTGAGGGTGTGACGCTGACCACGTCTATCTGTCCTTTCAACGGCCGTAGCGACAACTATCAGACGTTCTACGCCGACGAAAACGGAGAGTTCCTTACTCCCGGAACGAAAGCGACTATCAACAACGCAATGGAGAGCATCCCCGACACATGGACGGAATTCGCATACGACTATACGTCGACAGACGCCGGCTTCCTCCAGCTCCTTTTCGCAAATCTTCCGACTAACGCCAGTTTCGCTGACTTCGGTATCTATCCCGTTAAGAGTGTTGCTGACGACCGCGCAGCTCAGGAGTGTCTGGATCAGCTGAATTTCTATCAGCAGCACGCCGATATGTTCCCGAACATGCAGGATGTCATTGCAGACTTGAAGGGCATGATTGAGGCCGGAATCGACAACAACGAAATTCCGGTGGATCTCATTAACCAGTTCAACACCAACTCAAATGACGACCCCATCAAGGCGTTCCTTGATGCCAATGCTGTGGACATCACCGGGTACTATAAGAACTTCTTTGACGGTGGTAGCGGTTGGGAAACTTCCGGCGGCGATTGGGGTACAACAGCAGCTGCTGGAACATTCAAGAGCCAGTTTGTCCGTCAGTACAAACGCGGTGACGGCTCTCTCGGTGTCGGCGACTATAAGCAGACTGCCGACCTTCCCGCAGGAAAGTATCTCTATGTCGTTCGCGCACAGGCTCACACATACGGCGTAGATGGTTCCGGAGGGGCCTCTAACTATACCATTCCCCGTTATAACCCCGTGACCGGTCTGCGTGCTTATCTGAACAACGACTCTATCAAGATGGATGATGTTCCTGCTGACAGAAGCAAGATCTATATGCAGGTTCTTGAATTGGAAGCTGGCAACAAGACCGTAGGGTTCCATTCTCCGGGTACGACCGGCAATGGTGGTCAGTTTAATTTCGACAATCTCCAGTTGCGTCTTGTAGGTAAGACACAGGCAGACGTAGATGAATACTTCTGGGCTTCTAAGTGGGTTGAAGCTAACAACGCTCTTACAGTCATGAGAGATTCAGCTGTCAAGGTGGTCGCTATGGATAAGTATATCTTCGGCAAGGACGTGCTGAACGACTCTATCGCCATCTCTAACAATATCCTCGCAACGGCTACTGACAAGACAGAGGCCAACGTGGGTATCCTGAACACTCAGATGGGCTACATGCGCAATGCAATCCGCGCTTACTACACTCTGAACGCAGAGTATGTGACTCTGGCTGACGACATTGCACAGTCTAAGATTGACGTGACGGACGAGACCCGTCCTAAGTATAAGAGCGAGTTCAATGCTGCCATCTCTACCGCCGAGGCATACTATAAGGCTGTCGATGCGGCCGTACGCGACTCTGCCGGTTTGGCTGATGCCGACAAGGCTTTGATGGCTACACGCCTTGAGTACTATCTTGAGAATGCTACATACAGCACTCCGGCTGACCTGCCTCTCGTTAACAATACATTCCAGAAGAAGAATGCAACCGGTTGGATTGTTCCTGATTGGGATAATGAGCCTAAGGCCGTTTGGAAGTTTGGTGGCAATGATAAGATCTCTGAAGGATATGATATACACTATGCACGTGGTAACAGTGCTGATGACAAGAAGGGTATTTATCAGGAAATGCCTATCACAAGAGCCGGTGTATATCAGTTCACCGCAGAAGGTGCTGTTCACAACTCACAGTGGACGACTCCGCAGGAAACTCAGGTTTATATCTTTGCCGGTAAGGACTCTGTCGAGATTTGCACAGAAGGCCCCGGTGAACGCAAAAATACTGTTGTAGGTAAGTATGGCAACTTCAGCGTAAGAAGCGTGGTTACTGCCGAAGACATGACTTCGTTTGATAACATTCTGCCTGTCGGTTTCTCTAAGCCGCGCACATCAGCTAACGGTGCTCCGAAAGTAAACATTCTCTATTTCGGCGCTTGCCACCTGAAGTACTACGGTCCTTACGACAAGTACTTGGCCGACTCTATGGCTGTCGTTCTGAAGCCGACGAAGGACTCTCTGCAGATCGCTATCAACGCAGCTACAGAACTGAAGAACGAAGCTCGTAACCCGAAGAACGTCGACACAACTCCGTTTGCAACCGCTATCTCTACGGCTCAGGCTGTTCATGACAATGGTAACTCTACTCTGAATGATGTGCTCGCTCAGTTCACAGCTCTTGAGGCTGCAACGGATCAGTTCATATTCAGTGGTGTATGGCCTGCAAAAGGTAAGTACTACGATCACTCCAAGCTCTTGAAGAACGCTAAGTTCGACAATGAGGAAGATAACTATGCCGGATGGAATATCGACAAGGAGTTCGGTGACTCACTACGCTTCATCTCTACTATCCCCGGATATGTTTACGGTCAGTTCAACTCCAACTACGGTCAGAAGCAGTCTGCTGTCATGACACAGGATGTTGAGGGTATGCTTGAGGGTAAGTACTCATTCGCTGCTTTTGCCGTTTACCGCTACGCTTGGAAGGAGAGCTGGAGTACAGCCGACTATGAAATCCCCAACACTTGGGTCGCTCTCACTTCTAATACGGATACGCTCTATGTCAAGGGCCTGATGGACGGTGGTACTCTCTCTAATCCTGAGGACACCAAGTCTGACCTGAACTACCCGAACGGTTCTTACATCAGCATCTACTCTGCACGCCACTGGAATGACGCTAACGGTGCTCCCGCATTCGTTAAGCTCTTCGACTCTTGGCTCTTCGACTCAGAAGTGCCTGTGACTGTCGGCGCTGACGGTAAGGCTACTGTCGGATTCTACATCAAGGACGTGCCGAACGCAAGTGGTTTCGTTGCTTACAAACCGACTCTCCGCTTCTACGGTGATGAGGTTATCAACGGCATCGAGGACATCAAGGCTACTGTCGAGACTATCGCCGCCAAGACCGGTGACATCTACACAATCACCGGTGTGAAGGTTCGCGCTAACGCTAACTCAACAGCCGGTCTGCCGAAGGGCTTGTACATCATGAACGGCAAGAAGTTTGTGGTTAAATAATCCGTGAAGGTTATATAATCCTAAATAATGAAAAAAAGGGTCGACAGCGATGTCGACCCTTTTTTTCATTATTTAGGATTATTGCTGTCCGGTAAAAAAATAACAGAACTCATATCTATCACAAATACATCATGTTACATCAGTTTTGCCAAAAAGAGGCTTACCTCCTACCATACATCTGAAAAGCCCAATCTGTTGTAGGGACATAGTCTTGTCTTTGTCCGCAAGAAAAAGATTGGATGTCAATATGTTATTTGCGGACAAAGACAAGACTATGTCCCTACAGCAGATTGAGCATGCCGTACGGAAATCTGTTTTACCGGACAGCAATAATTTAGGATTATACGCTCTCTTGCTGCTCTTTGGATTTTCCCGTTGTCGTTGTTTTGGAATACAAGTCCCGCTGGTGTTATTTCGGCTGATTGTTTCATTACCGTGTCTGAATGGCTGCGAAACCGTGATATTTGATAAAAGTTTCAAAAAAGGAGGCAAAAAGAGTAGCCAAATACAGAAAAGTTTAAAAAAGTTTTCCTGTAATTGAAAAAAGTGTTATTTTTGTAGGCAAAACCTGATGAAACACATTCGTCGGACTACTACTAATTGGTGCTAATTGAATCAATAAATAGAAAACAAATAAAAATTAATCGTAACTTATGAAAAAGATTATCTTTTGTTTCTCTTTCGTCTGTATGGGATTATTGTCTTCCTGTGTGGACAAGAATGAGATCGTAGAAGATGGCGAGGAATCCAAGCCGTCATGGCTCGGAGAGAGCATCTACGGGGAACTGCAGAACCCTGCAGGCAAGGGATTGTTGAGCGGTACGTTCAATACGTATCTGCGCCTTGTCGATGATATCGGTTATGCTGAGGTGTTGCAGCGCACCGGTAGTAACACGGTCTTTCCCGCCAACGACGAAGCCTTCGACCGTTTCTTCCGTAGCGGCACATGGCCCGGCGTCAATTCGTATGAAGATCTCTCTATGGCTCAGAAGAAGCTGTTGCTCAACGGCTCTATGCTGAAGAACGCCCTGCTTACGGACATGTTGTCAAGCGTGATGTCAGACGGAAAACTGACTCCCGGTATGGCTGTGAAGCATGAGACAAACATCAACCGTATCGACTCTGTGACATACTATCCGCTGGCTACGGCAAAGGAAGTATATCCCAACAATCCGAACTGGGAAAGATTTGACAATGGCATCGCTGTCGTATGTGACGAGACAAACCCGATGCTTGTTCACTTCACGGAAGACTATATGCTCAGCAACGGTATAACGACAACAGGAGCAAACAGTGACTTCTCCATCATCGTCGGTGGAGAGTATCACAGTCCCGATACTTATATTTATCGTAACCGTGTCACTGCTGCAAACATAACTTGTCAGAACGGATATATCCATCAGGTTGAGGACGTGATCGTTCCTCCGGGAAATATGGCACAAGTCATGAAAAAGGCCGACGACCTGACCATTATCAGCCACATGTTTGACAGATTTGCCGTACCTTATTATAATAAGCAGAGTGATTTGACCTCTTATTATAATAGCTGGTATAAGGAAGAGCAGGACGCCGGACACAACATGGCGGGCATAATCAATCCGGACTCTATCTTTGAGGTCCGCTATCTTAGTGACATCTCACAGGGTGAGGCAATCTTCAGCGGAACGGGTTCCGGTTCCGGAAGCGAGCGCCTCTCGTTTGATATCGGATGGAATGAATATTATATGGGTAACACAGGTCAGGAACTGTTGGATGTGGGTGCTCTCTTCGTTCCGAATGACGAAACAATCAAGGATTATTTTGTGAATGGTGGGGGTAAGTCCATCATTGAGAGATATTGTAAAGACAGTGGTTTCCCGAATACAGCGGAAAACGTCATCAAGAATATTGACTTCATTCCTTTGAATGTCGTCAACAGACTCCTGTCAAATATGATGCAGACTTCATTCAAGGCGACAGTGCCCAGCAAGTTTGACAAGATCACCGATATCGAGAGTGGTGACTTCATGGGTATAACGTCGGCAGACCTCGCACAGAAGAACGGCGTCGCTGACGTGCGTATCGCCAACAATGGTGTCATATATGTGTTGAACCGCGTGCTCAGTCCGAACTCTTATTCGGCAGTATCGGCTCCGACCCTGTTTAACACAGACATGAATATCATCGGCTGGATGATCGACAACAAGAGTATGATCGGTTCAAGTAACAATCCTTATTCGATAGACTTGGACTTCTATGCTTATCTGTTGGCGATGAAGGCCAATTTCGCGCTGTTCCTTCCGACTGACGACGCTTTCAGCCTCTTCTATGTTGACCCGGCGAGAATAAAGCGCACCGGTACGGGTAAAAACGGTCCTACCGCCGTTCGCTATGTTTGGCGTAATGTGAACAGTGACCCGCAGATCAGAGGTGTCATCCACAGCTATAATCCGCGTACGGGTGTTGTCGGTGACTCTGTCGACGCTCTCAACCTGAGCGAATCCACAATGCCTATCGTGAAGAGCCAGCTCGCTGACCTCATGAACTACAATACAATCGTATTGAACTCCGGTGAGACACTGGGTGCCAACAACTACTATAAGGCAAAGAACGGTGGCGGACTGAAGATTAACATGAATGACAAGACTGTTGCCGGTGGCGGTCAGATACACAACGGACTGCCGGTTTCGCGCATAACGAACACATACGAGCAGGCCAACGGATACTCTTATGCTTTGGATCACCTGATACAGGGTCCGCTGCAGAGTGTGTACACGGTTTTGAACGACCATGCGAAATATCCGCAATTCAGCAAATTCTTTGAAGTGTTGGAAGCGCTGAGCAATACAGAACTGCTGAGATGGGCTTTGGACTATGATACATCATTGAGTGAGGAGCAGCGACTGACGCTCAATTCTTATCGCGTGTTTACGGATAAGGCAGAGCTTCCGAACTGTCTCGACTATAACGTCCGTTTCTTCAATATGTACAATTATACCGTATATATTCCTAACAACGACGCTATGGATAAGGCTCGCGAGGCCGGTCTGCCGTCTGTAAGCGAGATGATGGGTATCTATGAGAACGATGTGCAGAACGATAGAAATGATCCGGCGATGAAACGACTGGTATTGAATATGCTGATTCCTCTGAGAGACTTCGCATACTATCATTTCCAGAATACGTCAGTATATGTAGACAACCACGTGGATGGCGGCAACTACTCAACATTCCTTGTTGACGCTCAGCTGAACAACAAGTCGCTTTCCGTTTCGGGTGGCAATGGTCGCCTGACCGTGACTGACGCAACAGGACGGGCTCATGTCGTGAACGCTTCGTCTCCTGCCGCAAACATCATGACTCGTGATTTTGAATTTGAGAAGGGAGCAACAACAGAGACTGCCACTTATGTGAATGCTTCTTCGTTTGCCGTATTGCACGAAATCTCCGAACCTCTGTATTTCAAGAGAGATTTGTCGTCAGGCATCTCAAATGCAAAAAGCCGCAGAATGTCGGTTAGACGTTAACAGAAGTAAAAACAAAAAGAAATTATAGTTATGCCAAGAACAAAATTATTGCTTACAGCCTTAATGCTTGTCATTGTGCAGGCGGTAATGGCACAGGGGCAGCGCATTTCGGGTACTATCACCGATGACTTCGGTGGTGTTATGGGTGCTTCTGTTGTGGAAGTCGATGCAAACAACCGTAACGTGTCGGCAACCGTAACCGATATCAACGGTAACTTCTCACTGATGGTGAAGAACACAAAGAATAAGCTGAAAATTTCTTATGTGGGTGCAAAGACGATGGTTCTGCCCATTGGCTCACGTACCAACTTCTCCACCAAACTCGGTGCTTCGAGTACAGCTATCAAGGAAGTGAAGGTGACGGCGAAGCGTCGCTCTAACTCGGGAGGTCTGTCAATCCCGAAGCGTGAAATATCTGTTGCACAACAGACCATGAACATGGCTGACGTCGAAGGTCTTGCCTTCACCAGTGCTGACGAAGCTCTGCAGGGACAAATTGCCGGTCTTGACATCGTCGCCGGTTCCGGTAACCTCGGTGCCGGTACACAGATGCGTCTGCGTGGTGTGACCTCTATCAATGGTAACAAGAACCCGCTGATTGTTGTGGACGACCAGATTTTTGATGCTCCTGACTTTGATGCGGAGAACGCAACGGATGAAGACTATGCTTCGCTGCTTTCAGTGAACGTGGACGATATCGCAAGCATCAACGTGCTGAAGGATGCTGCTTCTACAGCTATCTGGGGTTCGAAAGGTGCAAACGGTGTTATCGAGATTAAGACAAAACGTGGTGCTCGCGGTAAGACCAAGGTGACATATAAGTATATGTTTACGGGTAGCTGGCAGCCGGATGGATATAAGCTGCTGAATGGTGACCAGTACACCATGATGATGAAAGAGGAGCTTTACAATCCGACACAGAATCCGGACGCTACAAAACATATCAATGAGCTTAACTATGTGAAGGATTGGGCTGACTTTGAGAACTGGAACAACAACACTGATTGGGTTGATGCCGTTACACAGTTCGGACAGTCTCACGACCATAGCCTCACAATCTCTGGTGGTGGTGAAAAGGCAACGTTCCGTATCTCCGCAGGTTATCTGCATCAGAAGGGTACGATCATCAAGCAGACGCTCAACCGTTTCACGACTCGTATGGCTCTTGACTATTTCGTCAGTGACCGTATCAAGTTCATCACGTCGTTCGCGTTCACTTATACGAATAACAACAAGAACTATTCCGACCTCCTTGCCGCAGCGCAAAGATTGGCTCCGAACATGAGTATCTACCGCCAGGACCGTAATGGTAACGATACGGGTGAATTCTTTATAATGAATTCAAGTAAAGCTACCATTAATCCGTCTTCTTCCGAATTGGATAAGGTGCGCGAACTCGGTAACCCTATCGCTATTGCAAATCTGGCATGGTCAAAGGAAAATACCTATCGTATCAATCCGGACTTCCGTCTCCAGTATGACCTTCTCGGTGTCGATGACGACAAGAGCCGTCTGACATACACAGGTGGTGTCTACTTTGATATATATACAAAGAGTGCTCCGAACTATAGTCCCGGTGAACTTATTGCTGATGGATTCAGCGATAACTACAACCGTGCATACAACGAAGAGAGCAACTCCATGACTCTTACCGTTACGAACGATTTGGTTTACAAACCGCATTTCAAGAATGAGGATTGGTTCGCAAATGTTCGCGCACGCTACCAGATGTCTATCGGTAACAGCAGCAAACAGTTTGAAACAGACCACTGGATTCCGACTGGTATCGACATCCCGACTCTTGGTGCTTACATGGTGGATGGAACAAAATATACTTATAGCTCTACCGGAAAGAGCCGCTCGCACAACTGGAGCGTCAACGGACACATGTCTTACAAGAGCCGCTATTCAATCTACGCTTCAATACGTGCAGACGGTGACTCTCGTTTCGGACCGAAGCACAAGTGGGCTTACTTCCCCAGTGTGGCTTGCCGTTGGAATATCAGTGACGAGCCGTTCATGAAGTGGAGCCGCAAGGTCATCTCTATGCTTGCCTTCCGTCCCAGCTGGGGTATGGTAGGTAACCCGCCAAACTCAGAGTCTTTGTTCTACGAGATGTATAGCTCTAACGGAACATACGGAAACAACCGCAAACCGATGTCGGCTATGACACTGTCGAAGTTGAAATTGGATGACTTGAAGTGGGAAACCACAACTTCTTACAACCTCGGTTTCAACCTCGGTTTGTTTGACGATAAGATTGAGGCAGAATTTGAATACTACTACAAGAAGACGGATGACCTTCTCATGAAGAATGTGCGTATCCCGTCAACTTCAGGTTACACCTCGCTCGCTTGGGCAAACGTAGGTGCAATGTCTAATGAGGGATGGGAGTTGAACTTGAGCCTGAATAACATTATCAAGGCCGGCAAGTTCTCTCTGAGCGCAAACTTCAATATAGCCCAGAATTACAACGAAATCACTGAGATGGACGAGCGTGTGCTGACAGATCTCAACGGAAACTGGGAAGCAAAGAACGGTACTTATCTGAACCGCGTTCAGGTGGGTAACTCTCTCGGCTCTATCTACGGATACAGATATAAGGGCGTTTACACATATACTTTTGATGGTGCCGTCAATGAATACACGAAAGCACAGAGAGACGGTTATACGGGTACTGCAGAATCTTGGTTCAACAATTGGTTGCGCGAGGGTCATTCTGCTCCGTTCGCTCTTGACAAGAACGGCAATGTCCTTATGGATGACGCCAAGGGCACACCGAAGCCGATGAAGTTTGATAGTTCCAACAAAAACTATGAATTCAAGGGTGGTGACGCTATCTATGAGGATGTCAACCATGATGGTGAAATAAATCAGCTCGACGTTGTTTATCTTGGTAACTCCATGCCGAAGGTCAACGGAGGTTTCGGTCTCACATTCAGATATGGACCGTGGAGCTTGAAGACAAACTTCAACTATCGTTTCGGTTTCAAGGTCGTCAACTTCGCCCGTATGGAACTCGAGAAGATGTCTACGACTTACAACCAGTGCGCTACAGTAAATCACAGATGGCGTAGAAACGGTCAGGGTGAAGACTATCCTGTACTCCCGCGTGCTATGTATGGTGACGATGCCGCTTACAACTGGCTCGGTAGTGACCGCTTCGTGGAGAACGCATCGTTCGTTCGTCTCCAGTACGTACAGTTGTCATATAATGTACCGAAGAAGTTTGTCAAGAAGTTAGGTCTTACGGATCTTAAGGTTTACGCTTCGGCCAACAACTTGTATTGCTGGACAAAGTATAGCGGGACCGATCCTGAGCACTCTTCAAGCTCTTACGGCTTCGCAGAAGACAAGGCAAAGACGCCGCGTTCCAAGTCGTTCACAGCCAGCATCAGTCTGGCATTCTAATAAATCAGATTTTAAAATATGAAATTTATGAAAAAATATATTTTAATATCCATGTTGCCGACCCTGCTCATGACATCATGTATTGATACGTCAGTACTTCCGGTGGACCAGATTACAGGAGATGATTTCTGGAAGAGCAAAGCCGAAGTAACGAATATGGTTACGGACGTATATAAACACATGTGTGCTGAGACGGCTGTCGAACGTTATCTCGTTTGGGGAAACTTCCGTTCTGACGAGATGGCTCCTTATACAGGAAACCTGGGCGGTAAACTCAATGCGCTAAAAGATATTAGCGAGGGCTCTATGACGAGTACCAATACTTATGCAGATTGGTCGTCTATGTACGACATCATCAATCGTTGCAATATGGTATTGGAGAAAGCACCGGCTGTCATATCGAATGACCCGGCATATACACAAGAAACATATTGGACCGATGAGTCGCAGATGCTCGGTATCCGTGCCTTGTGTCACTTCTATTTGATCCGTGCGTTCCGTGACATCCATTATTCAACGACTGCTTATATGAATAGCAGTACCGATATGAACGTCAGTCAGGAAGCACCTATCTATACTCTTGAGAAGTGTATCAACGACTTGAACAAAGCTTTGGAGCATCCTCTTTCATCTACGGCATATTCTGACTGGCGTAGAGTGGGCTTGCTCAACCGCGATGGCATCAAAGCCATTCTTGCCGATGTCTATCTTTGGAGAGCCTCAATGACTCACAATCAGGATGACTATCGCAAATGTGCGGATTTGTGTCAAGAGATTATTGACTCTAAGATAGAGCAGCGCAACAACTCCTTTAACGGTGGCGGCTTTGGCCCGTGGGGTGGTGGCTCTACTACGACAACAGACCAGAAGTATCCGTTGTTGGATGGAGAATATGCTTATGCCATGAACTTCATAAACGGAAACTCCAGCGAGAGCGTGTTTGAGTTGCAGATGGACGGAACGTCTAATTCAAATAACGGTATGAGAAATCTTTTTTGGAATTATGATGAGAAGAACAACCGTCCGTCGGGTTTTGTAAAAGCTCCTGTCGCTGTTTTCGGAAACGCTGGCGAGGTAAATTCGGCTTATACCACGAAAACAGATTATCGTTTTTATGAAAATGTTTATGATGCCGGCGGTTCCAACCTTACGGAAATGAGCATAAGAAAGATGGTATCGCTAACGAATTTGCCTAACACGGCAAACAATTTCACTTCCTGGAAAGCAGACAACAGTACTCCCGGACGTAACGGAAATATTACGCAAGTCAGCCAGAACCACATCTTCTATCGTCTTACGGATGTGATGCTTATGAAAGCGGAGGCACTGGTTCAGCTTGACGGTCAGGAAAATCTTGATGCTGCGTTTGAATTGGTTTACGAGGTCAACAAGCGTAGTGTCGCATCAGAAGCTGACTATCTGGCACAAACTGCCTACATCACTCAGGGTGATTATGAGAAACTTGTGCTTGACGAGCGTCGTCGTGAACTTTGCTTCGAAGGAAAACGTTGGTTTGACCTCCTTCGCTACAACTATCGTCATGTGGAAGGCATCCGTCCTGACCTGATGTTGTGGGAAATTTCCGGAGGCAGCGCCAATAAGAACGCATTTGTGAAAAACTACGCAGAAATGATGACATTAGTCCAGTTGCGTTATACAGAGGGTGGTGCTGCTAAATGTTCCAAGATCAATTGGGAACCGTATCTTTACTTCCCGGTACTTGAAAACGAACTTAAGGTTAACGCGAATCTGCATCAGAATCCTGTTTATAGTTCTAATGACATGTATGTGAAGAATTAATAAAGACAATTGTTATGAATATGAAAATGAATATAAAGAAATCATTGATGATGCTTGCCGGAATGTTCTTTATGGCCGGTAGCATGATATTTACCTCATGTTCTGCAGAACCGGACGAATCGGATTTGTACACATTTACGGGTGAAACGATCGAAGATTTCATAACCAACAACGAGGCGGATTTCGGCAACTTCAATTATATCTTGAAGCGTGCAGGATACGATCGCATCTTGAGTTCTTACGGAACGTATAGCTGTTTCTTGCCTACCAACGACGCAGTTTTGGCATACGTTAACGAGCTCTACAACGATGAAGACGCCATGATACCCCATCATGGCATGCCTGAGGTCTCAGATCCCAATAATGTACCTTTGGAAAATCTTACCGACAGCCTTTGCCGCACGATCGCTATGTATCATGTTGCAGGTATTGTTTATCGTATTGCCGATATCGGTAGCGGTTCGTCCAATTCTGTCGTTACTCCGATTTCCGGTCCTCAGATAAATACAAGTGTTGTCGACGGAGAAGTGTTGCTGAACGACAAGGCTATGATTACTTACAGCAGTGACAATGATGGTGAGGATTTGGTTAATGGAATTGTCCATGTTATCAATTCTGTTATACCTCGCGCCAACAAGCTGATTTCAACGGACCTGCTCAAGGATGGTCGTTTCAAGATTTTCGCAGATGCCCTTCGTGCGACGGGGCTCGACCAGATGATGGAGAAGTTCCAGAAAGCAGAGTCAAAGTATGAGTTGCCGGTCGTTACTCCGGGTGAGGATGGCGCCGCTTCTTATTGGGTAACTCCGGAGCCGAGTAAAATCATGTTTACTATCTTTGCCGAGACTGATGAAGTTCTTAACAGATATGGTATCCATGACATCCCGAGTTTGGTTCAGCATGCCATTGAGTGGTATGGTAAGGCAGCAACAGGTTCTTCACGTGAAGAGACTCAAGGTTGGTATGACTGGTATCGTAACAACAACATTACTATAGACACAGATCCAAACGGTGATTTCACCAAGGAGAACCATGTTCTTAACATGTTCGTGCGTTACCACATACTTTCTTTCGGTATAGCAAGAAATGCTTTGCCAAACGACTATTGTGTGTATGACAAGTCAGGATGGACTGGTGACTCTTTCGATTACTACGAGACCATCCTTCCCAAAACCTTGATGAAGATGTGGTATGTAAAGGCTGATCAGAAGTATTATATCAACCGTTACATTACTAATAACACTCTGACTGATGGAGTAGGAGATGCCGTAGAGACGGTCGGCTCTGCCGGAATGCATGAAGTGAGAGTGCCCGGTGTCGTTGTTGATGTCGACGCTGTGGTTACTTCCATGAATGGTTATATCTATCCGATACAAGACGTTCTCGTTTATAATGCGACAGTGCCCAACAACGTGCTTAATGAGCGCATGCGTTTTGATGCCCTTTCTCTTCTCGGCGAGACGATGAGTTCCGGATTCAGAGGAATCTATTGCCAGGACATGGTGTCTCGAAGCGGAAATTCCAGCGTAGGACGTATCCGTTTCCCGGTAGACTATTTTGACAATATCGTGGTCTATAATGGCAACAAGACAAAGTTGGATATGAACCTTCTTGCCAATCCGGGATCCAATTCGTTCCTTCTTTACAAAGGTGATTCTTTCCAGGGTAAAGGTGTTTATGACCTCGCAATCAAATTGCCGCCTGTACCGGATGGCTTGTATGAACTTCGTGTGGCCGCAACAAACTTTGGCAATCGCGGTTCGATGCTGCAGTTCTATCTCGGTGAAGGCAGTTCGGAACTTAACGACATGAAGCCTATTGACATTCCTATTGACTTGCGTATGGCAACCGATGTGTCAACCGATGCCCGTCTGGCCGCTACGGGATATGTCCCCTGCAATGACCCGACGAATTATCCTGATGCTTATGCCGATAGGGGAATCGAGTCAGATAAGGTTATGCGTGCTCACAGCTATATGCGCGACGGTCTGTCCATCGTTAAGGAGTCTGACGGAAGTTCTCCGAAGCCGAGCAGCATGAATGCCCGCTATGTAGCTTATCAGTTGCGTAGAATATTGATGAAAGGTGAGTTCAAGCAAAAAGATTATTGGCTTCGCATGAAGACCGTGCTTCCTAAGTATGAGGACAAGAAGTTCCAGCTTGACTACATTGAGCTCGTTCCTCAAAGCGTTTACGACGGACGTGGTACGTACAGAGAGGATTTGTATTAATTATATAAACAATAAAAGTTTAGAATTATATGAAGCGAAATAAATTAATATACAGCATGATTGCGGCGACGACATTGTTCGCCGCATCATGCACCGACTTCGATGATTATAATGAGGCTTATACAGACAGTCATCCGATGGGCAGTGCAACTCTTTGGGAGAACATTGCTGCTGACGAGAACCTGTCACAATTTGCTGAAATATTGAAATCTGTCGGCTATGACAAGGAGTTGCAGAACTCACGTACTTATACGGTATGGGCTCCGTTGAATGATACATACGACTATCAGTCGTTTTTGAATCAGGAAAACAAGGATGAGCTGATAAAGCGTTTTATCAACAGCCATGTTGCCAATTATACTTATCCTCTGACAAGTACTCTTGACGAGAAGATTCACACACTCAACAACAAGTCCTTCGACTTGGTTGGTGATGGCAGTAATTATGCCTATGCCGACAACAAAATTGTAGGGAAAAATATTCCGACATTGAACGGACTGTTGCATACGATAGACGGTTACGCCCAGTTCTTCCCGAACATTTATGAGTATCTGTTCTCTGTCGGCAACGATAACGTGAAGGAAGTCCCCTCTATGTTTGAGAAGTATCAGAGCGAGGAGCTCGATGTCTCTCAAAGTGTGGAAGGCCCGATTGATGCAGATGGAAATCAGACTTATATCGAGAAGGTCATGATTACGACAAACAGTCTTTTGAACAAAGACTATTTGGATGCGAATCTGTTGAATGAAGACAGTTCCTATACGATGTTGATACCTACGGACGAAGCATATACCGCTGCTTTTGAAAAGATAAAGAAGTGCTTCAACTACGCAGACGAAATAGAGTATTGGACCCCGACAAGAGAAGTGCCGGCTCCTGCAGCACCGATAAAGGAGACCACGAAGGAAGGTATGCCCGACTCTCTCGTCGCACGTAACATTCTGACCAATACTGTATTCAACAACAACAACAAATACAATCGTTGGGTTGAAAATCCGAAGGATGAGTACAAGAGTGATACTTTGTGTACGACCAGAGACGTAAAACTGTCAAACGGTGCCGAACTGATTAGTGACCAATACCTCGTGGAGAATGGTCTTCAGCAGATGAGTAATGGCTATTCGCGCATAGTGAATGATCTGCCTATCCTCCCGTGGGAAACCTATAATAGAGAGATATCCATTCCTTTGTTCGGTTCCGATGGACGTACCAACCGTCCTCTTGTTGAAGGAATACAGGGTGAAGAGCCAGAGTCTCGCAGCATCAGTTGGACTGGTAAGGATGGTCAGGACCGTTTGGAGAGATTTGTCGACCTGATTCCTACGCAAGAGAGCGCCAACCCGAGAGCATACTTCTACATCCCCAATGTGCGTTCTACCACATATAATATATATGTTGCAGTAGTGCCCTCAGGTTTCGTTGATACGCAGATTGTTGAAGAAGATGGTGTAGAGAGTGTTAAGCCTTACGAGCGTTCGTATAAGTTTGAAGTCGCTTTAAATTATGCAGAGGCTGACGGTAAGGTAAAACTTGGAGACGGTGGCCGTCCCTTCTACAATGGCTTCAAGCAGTGGGCTAAAACAATAGAGACAGAAGCCTCTATTGAGGATTTCACAGAAACCCGAGAGATTGTAGATACTATCCTTGTAGGTCAAGTCACATTTCCTGTCTCTTATTACGGTCTGACAAATTGCAAACCGATGCTTCGAATCGAGGGTAAGCGCAGCTCTTGGAATAAAACAGAATGGACTAAAATCGACAACCGTCTTCGTATCAACGCCATTATTTTGCGTCCGGTAGACTACGATGAATACCTGAACAAAGGTGAAGATGAAGAATAAAAAAACGTAGAATGATTATGAACAGCTTTATATATAATATAGAAAAGTCGTTTCTGAGAAACGTTCTTTGCTCGACAATGGCGTTGATGGTAGCCTCTCCTGTGCTTGCTCAGGATGATTTTACTGATGACATGGCTGACGAGGAGGTTGTTGCAAAACCCCGCGTCAAGGCTGTAGTAGAAAAGTATCAGCTGATGTCATTGAAGGGAGTCATCAAAGACGAGGCAACCAAGAAGCCTTTAGGTGGTGTGCAGGTCAAGATGTTAGGTAACAGCCGCTATACGGCGATGTCTGATGACGACGGCTCTTTCACTATCAAGGTGCCCGTGTTTGCAACATCTCTTTATGTCCATTCTCCCGAGTTCCTGTCTCAGCAGGTTGCCATTCCTGCCGACACGACGCAGGTTATGGATATCTATATGCTGAGCGACAAGTTCCGTAAGATGTATGAGGACAACACGAACTATACGGCTCGTCGCAGTTTCACCTCATCAGCCGTTCAGAACATAACGGCTGATGCTGAAATAGCAGAAAACCTCATGGCCGACATGCGCTCAATACAGCGTTCGGCAGCCCCCGGCATTGGTAATGCCAACTTTATCCGCGGTATTAACTCAATCAATGCCAATTCGCAGCCGTTAATCGTTGTCGACGGTCAGGAGCTTGACATGCAGATGTCACGTGAAGTCCTTCACAGCGGCAATTATTTCAATCTGCTGACGACCATTATGCCGGCAGACATTGAGAAGGTGACAGTTCTGAAGAATGCTACTGCTCTTTATGGAGCCCGTGGAGCCAATGGTGTCATCCTTATTGACACCAAGCGCGGTCATAGCTTGGCAACACGTATCGACGCCAATCTCTCTGTCGGTTTGAGCCTCGTGCCCCGTCTTCCCAAGATGATGGACGCAACCCAGTATCGTACTTATGCGACAGAATTGATTGGAACGATGGACGGCATGAAGACCAGCACTCCTTCGCTCAGCTTCCTTAATGACGATCCTAACGGATACTATTATCACATGTATCACAACAATACGGATTGGACTGACGATATCTATCGTGTGGGCTTGACGCAGAATTACAGCATCAATGTCCAGGGTGGTGATAATGTCGGTATGTACAACCTCTCGGTAGGTTTTGTTGACGGCAAGAGCACGGCCGACTACAACGACTACAACCGCATCAATGTACGTTTCAATACGGATATTAACATTCTGCGCAATCTGTCGACGAAGTTCAACATCGCCATTTCGCGTGTCACCAGCAACCTGCGTAACGATGGAGCAGCCGAGGACTTCACCAAGGAGACTCCCACGTCTCCGACGTTCTTGTCGCTGATCAAGTCACCGTTGCTTTCTCCGTATCAGTACAACCACTACCTTGGCGGTTTCTCCGGTTTGCTCAGTGAGGCAGACGATATATTCGATGCCTTAGGTTCCGAATTTTCTCTTGCCAACCCCAACGGTCTTTTGGAAGAAGCCGATGGTGTGAACAAGAACTATCTGGAGAACACCAACTTCAACATCATGTTGGCACCGACGTTGCAGATTAGCAACGACTGGTCTGTTACGACATCGTTCAGCTATTATCTGAACCGTAACTCACAGCGCTACACACGTCCTCATACGTATGCTCCGGCATTCCTGATACCGAAGTTTGGCACGGTCTACAACAAGTTTTCTTCGTTGTTCTCCAACGAAAACAATATTGTCAGCAACACCCATGTAGACTACTCTCACATGTTCGGTTCTCACAGCCTTAAGGCATTTGTCGGTTTCAAGTACAATTACTTCTCATTCAATAATGACATTCTTGGAACTGAATACACCAATGACCAGGAGCTCAACAGCAACCCCCATATCTCTGCAAATCCCGAAAACTTGAATACCGTCACTGGTACCAATGATGTCTGGAAGCAGCTGCAGTGGTATGGCAATATCGACTACAACTACAAAAACAGATACTTCCTTACCCTGTCTCTGCTCGCCGAGGCTAACAGCCGTTTCGGTGACAATGCCGACGGTTTGGATCTGTTTGGAGTACAGTGGGCTATCTTCCCCAGTGTTCAGGCCGGATGGGTACTTTCCAATGAGAAGTGGTTCCCGAAGAATGTCGGTATCGACTACTTGCGTGTGAACGCCGGTTATGACATCAGCGGTAACGACGATATCAACAACTACGCCGCGCGCACCATCTATTCTATGGTGAAGGTCAGCGATAATTACAATGGTCTTCAGATTACCAATATCGGTAACGACAAACTCCAGTGGGAGACAACAAAGAAGTTTAATGTCGGTTTTGAAGGCAACTTCCTCCACAACCGTATCGGTGTGAGCTTCGACTACTATATCCACAAGACAAGCAATCTGCTCACTCTGAAGAGTTTCAGCGACCAGATCAGCGGTATCAGCCGCTATTGGGCAAACTCCGGTGAGTTGCAGAACACCGGTTTTGAATTTACTCTGAGCGGCAAGCCCGTTGTAACTAAGGACTGGACTGTTGAGATTGGCGCAAGTGCCGGCCATTACAAGAATGAAGTGACCAAACTGCCCGACGGCGATTACACATCGTCTGCATACGGCACGGACAACATCCTTACATCTGTCGGCAACCCTGTGGCCCTCTTCTATGGCTACAAGACAGCAGGTGTCTTTGCAGATGATGCAGCAGCCAAGGCTGCCGGCAAGCCGTCAGAGGATGGCACGCCCAACTATCTCTATCAATTGTCACAGACCGGTGATAAGCAGAACTTCACAGCCGGTGATGTACACTTCGTAGACAAAAACGGTGATGGTATCATCGACAAGGACGACCGTTTCGTTATCGGTGACCCCAACCCGGACATCTACGGTAATATCTTTGCCAATGTGACATGGAAGGACTTCACGCTCAGCATGAACTTCAACTACAGCCTTGGCAACGATGTCTACAACTACCAGCGCATGCTTCTCAACTCTGGCAGCAATCTTTGGAACCAGCAGGTGGCAACGACCAAGCGTTGGCGTTATGAAGGTCAGCAGACCGATATGCCCCGCATCGCTTATGGTGATCCGATGGACAACAATCGCTTCAGCGACCGTTGGATAGAGGACGGCAGCTATCTGCGTCTGAAGACCCTGACATTGTCCTACCGTGTGCCTGTCAATTTCAGTTGGCTGCAGGGACTCACAGTATGGGCACAGGCTGTCAATCTGTTCACGCTGACCCACTATACCGGCAGCGATCCCGAGTTCAGTGCTAAAAACAGTGTGATGTATCAGGGCATTGATTGTGGCAATCTTGCTCAGGGACGTGCATTCACATTCGGATTAAAAATAAATCTCTAAACAACCGACAATATGAAAAAGACGATATTTTTCATCGCAAGCATGATGACACTTTTTGTGTCATCATGCAGCGACATGCTTGACGTCGAGGACAAACGTCATTTACCTGCGGACAACACCATTGGCAGCAAGACCGACTCTTTGTTCTATGCTTTGGGTATCATGCAGGCCATGCAGGAAGCTGCCGATATGTATGTTGTGCAGAACGAAATGCGTGGAGACCTTGTGACCACGACACCGTATTCAAGCACTCATTTGCGCGAGATGGCCAATTATACGGCTACGACAGCAAACAAGTATGACAGTGCATACGTTTACTATAAGGTGATAAACAACTGCAACAACTACATCGCTCGTCGTGACACGGCTCTTTACAATGGCAGTTACAATGTGACGCGCAATGAGTTTGCCGCCGTCCACTCTTTTCGTGCCTGGGCTTATCTTCAGCTTGCCCGCATGTATGGACGTGTCAAGTTCTTCACTCATCCTTTGACAAGCATATCCCAGATTGACAACGACCAGTCGCCCATGTATGGCATCTCTGAGATTGTGAATGCTCTGGCTCCCGAAATGGAGAAGTATAGCGGCTCGCCTGTACCATCGACGATCGCTCTCGCTTGTATCCCAATCGATGTCATGCTCGGAGAGATGTACTTGGAGGTTGGCAATTGGCCTGCTGCCGCCAGTCACTATTACAAATATCTTGTGAACGACAAGATCAAGTTGGCTAAATTAGAGACGGCTTATTCTCGTTCCATTAATACAGATGTGACTCTGCCAATCGATCTCCGGTTGTCTTCAAACGATACCTGGGCTTCCTCCTATTTTGGACTCAACAGCAATCTTGTTTCTGCTATAGTGATGGCAACCAACCCCATGCAGGGCAAGACAACCGAGATCTGCGAGTTGTTCGGATTTGATCAGGCCACAGCATCTGTTGACGGTACAGCATCGATTATTTCGCCTCAGATAGTCTACTCTCCGAACTATAAGGAGATGGCAGACAGCTCCGCTTATTTCTATATCTCAAGTTTTGACAATGTCACGCCAAAGACATGTAAGATAGGTGACCTTAGAGGAATGTCGCGCTTTACCAATGTGAGGTATAATGGTGGCACCAATGGTATCGAAGAGTACAACATACCCCGAGTCTACTTCTCAATAACAAACCCGACCATCGTTCTTTATCGTAAGTCCACGATATGGCTTCGTTTTGCCGAGGCGCTCAACCGTATGGGCTATCCGGACGCTGCGTTTGCCATCTTGAAGGACGGACTTGGCTCTCACCTTACTAAAGCGACCGCACCTTATATGACAGACAAGGCTCTTGCCCTGTTTGCCCGCAACGGTCAGTTCCCGTTCGTCGGTGAGGATATAGAGGCGATTTTCAATCCGACTGCGAATGACCACAATGTTGGTATTCACGGTTACGGTTGCGGTGCTGATGGTGTTTCCGGAACAGTCTCTGTTTATCAGATGGACTCTGTCATCTCGGCCAAGATGCATCAGTTGGAGAAGGAGCTTGGAATACCGTATACAATCGAGAAATATGTATTTGAGAACGAAGTTCCCGAGGGCTCTACTCCGATGCCCGTCGCCGTTCGTCCTTTGCCGGAAAGCTTCAACCCGGAGCGTGGCCTGTCCGATCCGGCCGTCACGGAGCTCACTAATCAGATTGTCGCCGACGTTGTTCCTGAGAACAATTTCCTTTTGAGTTCAGCAACACCGTATCCTATGATTAACGAAGTGCATGAAACAGTTGATGGCGAAGATGTGATTGTCGGTTATGAGTTGGCTGTGATGAGGATAGAAGTCTCTTACGCACCCACTGCCGATGTCATCAATGCCGTTGAGGACCTGCTTTGTGACGAGTATGCTATGGAGTTAGCCTTTGAGGGTTGCCGTTTCAGCGACCTGACCCGTATGGCCCGTCATAAGAACAATGCTGAAATCCAGTCTTATGGCGCCAACTTCGGCGGCAAGTGGTTCTCCAACAAGATTCGCAAGAACAATCCGCTCGTAGGAAAGGATCTTACGATAGAGAGCAACTGGTATCTGCCTATCCGTTGATATCGGTTTGCAGAATATAACAGACATAGTGGCCGGCCTTATGCTTAATGAGCATAGGGCCGGCTTTTTTTTGCTTTTAAGGACTTTAAGGTCTTTAAGGATCTTATGGTCCTTAAATATCGCATGGGCCAACTTTAGCCGACATTCCTTTGGTTTGTTCGGTTAAAAGTCGTTAAGCGTGGCGGCGTTCGACCGATTGTTTGTAAATTTGCATGACAACGGACTCAATCAAAGAAACAAACTTTGCATAACGAACCCAATTGAATAAACAAACAGCAACAATATGAAAAAGACATTATCACTACTTTTCCTCGCGGCACTCGGCGTGGTCGCACAGGCGCAGACCGCCCGTAAGTTGACCGTCAATCTGACTCCCGACGGCAAGGCAAACATGCAGGTGTTCCTGCCCGAAAATCCGTCGGGTAGGGCGATTGTAGGATGTCCTGGCGGTGGCTATTCGCATCTGTCGATGCAGAATGAAGGTACCGATTGGGTCGAATACTTCAATCGTCAGGGCATCACCTACTGCGTCCTGACCTATCGTATGCCCAAGGGCGACCGCACGATACCGATGAGCGACGCCCAAAATGCCATACGCACTGTGCGCGACAGCGCTGCCGCGTGGCATGTCAGCCCCTATGACGTCGGCATCATGGGCTTCTCGGCCGGCGGCCATCTTGCATCGACGACGGCCACCCATGCCCCGCAGGAGGCGCGTCCCGACTTCCAGATACTCTTCTATCCCGTCATCTCCATGAACGAACGGGAGACCCACAAGGGTTCCGTGGTCGGTTTTCTCGGTGACCGGCGCAGCGACGAAAAGCTCGTCAAGGAGTTTTCCAACGACCGTCAGGTGAAGAAGCACCAGACCCCGCCGGCAATCATCCTGCTGGCCGGAGACGACCGTGCCGTGCCGCCGATGACCAACGGCATACCTTATTACATGGCCTTGCGCAAGGCCGGTGTGCCCGCCGCGTTGCACATCTATCCCGCCGGCGGTCACGGCTTCGGTTTCCGCACGTCGTTCGCCTGCCATGACCTCATGGTCGACGAGCTGACCACGTGGCTTCGCCAGCTGCCTTCGGTCAAGGCCGACGCTCGTCGTGTGGCTTGTGTGGGCAACAGCATCACCGACGGATGGGGCATCGACATGGTTGATGTCGACGGCTATCCCGCGCAGCTCCAGCGTCAGTTGGGCCGCGACTATTGTGTCAGGAATTTCGGTGTCAGCGGCCGCACGATGCTCAACAGCGGCGACCGCCCTTACATGAAGGAGCGGGTGTGGGCCGACGCCAAGGCGTTCAATCCCGATATTGTGGTCATCAAGCTCGGGACGAACGACAGCAAGCAGAAAAACTGGGACGGCCATGAGAAGGATTTTGCCCGCGATCTGCAGCAGATGATTGACGAGTTGAAGGCCCTGCCCTCAAAACCGACCATCTATCTGTGCAATCCGATACCGTCGTCGGTCAAACTTGATGAGAGCCGAAACGACCAGATCCGTGACTCTGTCGTCGTAGCGGGAGTCATGCCGGCCATCGCCAAGGTTGCAAAGAAGAACAAGTTGACGGTGATAGATCTGCGTCAGACCGTCGATGCCAAGTCGGACATGATGCAGCGTGACGGCATCCATCCTACGGCAAAAGGTGCGAAGAATATTGCCGAGGCTGTCGCCGGTGTGATAAGGAACAAATAATCCGTTGCAGAACTCCAAGTAGGGTCGCGACCCGTCGCGACCGCCTCCATGCCAACTGATTCAACGCCGTCTATTGGATTATATGCACGTTCCATGCGGTTATTGGTTATGTGGCAAGGAGGCGGTCGCGACGGGTCGCGACCCTACTTGGAGTTGTAAAGGTTCCCAACAGAGATGTCGCCTGACAACTCCCGACGTAACTCTCAAAAAACTTTACTTTAACGTGTGTTAAAGTGTGACTGACTTCATAAAACCGTATTTCCGTCCGAAAAACGGTGATTTTTGCGATATTTTGTAAACTCCTGATTATTAGTTTGTTGCACGCATTGGCGCTTTGCTGTCGATTTTTCAGTCTTGCCGTAAGGGCCTTACGGCATCGCAACGGGGCCCTTACGGCATTGCGACGGCGGCCCCGTCATCGTCCAACGGCGTGCTCGTTGTGACCCCGTAAGGGCCTTACGGCTCGTGGCGGCAATGAAAATGTGGTCAAAAACGATGCTTTTCGCTCAGCCGAACGATATTTTTGATAGACTCACGGGGACGTATTTTTCGGAATAAACACGACATTTTAAGATTTCGGCGCGTTTTAGTTGAATATATGAAGCTATTTGTGGCCAAATTTGAACATGCCTCTCCAAATGTCGGCCAAGTCGTTTTCTGCCAACCGTAGGGTCGCGACCCGTCGCGACCGCCACGATGCCAACCACATAACCAATCATGTATAACGAGTAAACCGGTGAATGAAATCACGAGGCACGGAGGCGGTCGCGACGGGTCGCGACCCTACTTATTTGAAAGAGAGTCGTTTCCCTAATGCCGCCGGAGAGCCTCAAATCCCGAAAAACGTACGATTTTACCGATTTTCGTACGATTGTCTTGTATTTTTGCTTTGCCATTTATATAAATTTGTACGCGAAAAGCGATTTCCGGCCATTCGGACCGTAATGGAGCCGGGCAGACCGTCGGCTGCCTGCCGATTGATATAGCGAATGACAACTAAAACAACTATAACCATTATGAAAATTATGAAAATTACTAAGAAACTGACGTGCGCTATTCTCATGGCTGCTGCGCTTGTGCCTGCGACCATGTCGGCACAGCGCATCCAGCAGAAGCTCGGGCGCGCCGTGGTCGCCGTGACGGACAACGGGCGTCAGGACGTTCTGGTCACATGGCGCAAGCTGGCGCAGGAGCCGGAACAGTGTACGTACAACCTGTATAAGCGGGCGCAGGGTTCGACCGACTACGTCAAGGTCAACGCCGAGCCAATCGCGCGGACCAACTATCAGACGACACGTTCGGTGGTGCCATTCGGGACGGAACTGGCCGTGACTGTCGTTGCTGACGGTGTGGAGAGCGAAAAGAGCAATCCTTTCCTCTTCAAGCAGCAGGCGTATAAGGACGTGTTTTTCGATTTCAACTTCGAGACCACCCTGCTCGATCCCAATGACTACAAGTGTAAGTACGCATGGCCGATGGACCTCGACGGCAACGGCGAAATTGATGCCGTCCTTGCCGACCGCCTCTATGCCGGAAGCGAGGGGCAGAGCCACAAGCTCCAGGCCTATCTGCTCGACGGGACGTGCCTGTGGACGATTGACATGGGGCCGAATGTGGACATTTGTGCCGGCCAGAACGACATGGTCACCGTCTACGACATCAACTGCGACGGCCGCTGCGAGGTCATCATCCGCAGCAGTGACGGCACCCGCTTCTGGGATGCTGACGCCGGGACGTGGGGACTCTATGCCAACGGCAGCACGTCGGAAGACACCGACGGCGACGGCATCGTCAACTATCGCAAGCAGACGAAGCGCAATCCTCCATACTATGTGTCCGTAGTCGACGGCCGCACGGGAAAGGAGATTGACTGCAGCGAACTCAAATACAGCGAGCTGCGGGATGGCAGCGACCAATACGGCCGTGACAACCGCGCTGACTATATGGACGACAACGAGGGAACGGAATATGCGTTCCTCAGTTCAAAGTTTGTCATCTGCTATTTCGACGGCATCCATCCGGCTTTGGCCATTGAGCCCTACAACCGCCGCAAGTCCGACGGCCACCATTATTATATGGTGGCATGGGAGTACGATTGGGTAGGAGGCAAGGCCACCAACTGGCATCACAGCTACACCTGGAGCCGCAACGACAAGACTCCCCGTGCGGCTGAATTTCATCAGTTGCGCGTGGCCGATACCGACGGCGACGGCATCGACGAGATGCTGGAGGGCGGTTTCGGCGTCAATCCCGTCAAAGGCATGGTCTACAGTGCCGGCATCACCCACGGTGACCGTTTCGACGTGGCCGACATCGACCCCGACCGCCCCGGCATGGAGGTCTTTGCCATCCAGCAGAGCGACCTCTTGGGACAGGTGCTCTATGACGCCCGCACGGGTGAGCACATCAAGGAGTGGTATCTGCCTTCGGTCTATGACGTGGGCCGCGGACGTTGCATCGACGTCGATCCCGACCACAAGGGTTATGAGATATTCTCCCTGCTGCCCAATCTCTACGACTGCAAGGGCGAAGTGATAAAAGAGGGCACGACATCCTATCCGCACGAAGCCCTGTGGTGGGACGGCGACCTGCAGCGCGAAATGCTCGGCTCGCCCGGCGGCAGCGGTTATGGGACGAACGCGATGATGGTCAAGTATGACGGCACACGCCTGATAGAGTTCTCCAAGCAGAGCGGCTGGGCTGTCCATACAGGCTGGGCCAATCGTCCCGCGTTCATGGGTGACATCACCGGCGACTGGCGCGAGGAGGTCATCCTCATGAAGCAGAACGCCGACACGAGCACCGGACTCGTGGGCTATTCGACCGACATACCGACCGAACACAGCATCTATACTCTCACGGAAGACCATCATTATCGTCTCGATTGCACCGGTCGCGGATACTATCAGATGCCATGCACGAGCTTCTATCTCGGCGGCGACATGCCTCAGCCGCCGCTGCCGCCGACCATGACGGCCGACCTGCGCTGGACCGCCGGTGCGGCGTGGACATCGGGAGGCACCGGATTTACGACCTTCGACCAGACTTCCGCACAGCCGTATGCCGACGGCAAGAGTGTCATCTTTGACATCAGCGGCAACAACGGCAGCACAATCTCGCTCGGCGGACAGCTCCGTCCGAAGGCAGTCTATGTCATGAACCCTCTCGGCCACGACTATCAGTTCGGCGGAAGCGGAACACTGGCCGGCGACATGACACTCTATAAATCTATGTTGGGCACGGCGACATTCGACTGCGACCTCAGTCATACCGGCGGAACGGAAGTCAGCGAGGGCAAGCTCGTGGTCAACGGAACCATCGCCGGACCCGTAAACCTGCGTGCGAAGGGTACGCTGGGCGGCAACGCGACAGTTAACGGCGTAATCACGTTCGAGGGCGCGCTCAACTATGAGGGTTGCCGGCTGATGCCTGTCGGTACTGATGGTGTCATGACGTTCGGCCGTGACCTCGTCCTGCCGGGCAACGTATATGTAGAGGTGGAGGCGGCAAACGGCCACAGCGGTCGTCTGTCGGTGAAGGGCAATCTGACGCTTGAGGGCGAGAACACCTTCACCGTGCGTCAGACGGACATCGCTGCCGGCGATTATGTGCTGGCCGAATGTACCGGCGAGCTGACGGCCGATGCCGCAAAGATCAAGACGCGCGGTCTGTCGGGAGTCAACTATACCATCCGTGTGGAGGCGCAGCGCGTCGTGCTCAGCGTCTCGGCCACACGCGCACCGATGAAGGACGTTGTCTGGACGGGCAGCGAGAGCGGCGTCTGGGACTATAAGGCCAACAACTTCTCCGTGGGCGGAGCACCCACAACGTTTGTCACGGGTGACGAAGTGGTCTTCAACGACGATGCCGCCGAGCGCACGGTGACGGTCAATGACGAAGTCGTGGCCGGCGGAGTGACCTTTGACGTCAACGCCGGAACATATACAATCTCAGGCGAAAGCGGCATCGGCGGCATGGGAGGACTGACAAAGAACGGCCGTGGAGAGGTGCGCATGAACCTGAAGAACAACGACTATACAGGTCCGACCATCATCAATGGCGGTACGTTGACCGTGACAAGTCTCTTCGACGGAGGACAGAAGTGTGCTATCGGAGCCTCTTCGGCCGACGAAGGCAATCTCCAGATCAACGGCGGTACGCTCAAGCTGGATGCCGACAACATGGCCACCGACCGCATCGTGACGCTCACGGACACGGCGACCATCATCGTGGCCAATGCCTCCGGTTCTCTCTCGCTCAAGGGACGGGTCAAGGGCACCGGCTATCTCGTCAAGGACGGCCCGGGCCAGCTCAACTTCACATACGGCGGTACTAACCCCTTCGCCGGTGTCATCGTCCGTCGGGGCATCATCGCTCAAGGCGCGTGGAACTCCACGTTCGGCCGCGTCGGTTCGCCGATGGAGCTGGCGGGAGGTGAGGTGCACCTTATTAATATGAACAACTCGTCGACACGCCCCATCTTCAATTATGTTGCGACAGCCAAGGAAGGAACGTCATCGTTCATCAAGGGAACGACCCGCGGCGCCATCAACGGCAGTTTCCGTGGCAAGGGCAACATCACCATTCTCTCGTCAGGCGTCCGCAGTGACATCGGAGCAGACTTCTCGGCTTTTGAGGGTCAGCTCACGGCGCAGGGCGAAAACTTCCGCCTGATGGACAACGTGACCAACATGAGCAAGACCGCTGTCGTGATGGATGCCGGATGTAAGATTAGACATTACGCTTCAAACGGCAGTCAAAGCAGAGCTGTCACAACCAAAATCGGTTCACTTGCATCGACGGCAAAGGACTGCGAACTCGGCAACGGCATCGACAGCTACGAGATCGGATATGACGGAACGGACGCGACCTACGCCGGACTGCTCAAAGCCAAGACCATCAGAAAATATGGTGACGGCGTCTGGACACTGTCGACGGCAGGCAGTACATCGGATGTGGAGGTATGCGCGGGAACATTGCAGGTCAACAACAGTCCTTACTCCGCAACATCCCAGCCGTTCTCGACGGGTCGTGTGACGGTGAAAGACGGCGGTACGCTCACCGGAAGAGGATGTGTCGCAGACCTGACGGTCAACCGTGGCGGTACGGTCCGTGCCGGATATAATGGCGGCTACGGACCGCTGAAAGCCACGGGCACGGTCACTCTCGAAGAGGGTAGCACGTTGGTTGTCAAGGTCGGAATGTTGGCATCATCACTATCCAACGACTCCTACTCATTCTCCGGCAACGTCGTCCACAACGGCGAGACCATTGTCATCTCGCTTGACGACACCCGTCTGCTCGAGCAGGGTGAGGAACTGGCCGTCTTCAAGAACTTCGCTTCCATGACGGGAACGTATGTCATCCGTACCGAGGGCGGTTCGCAGACCGTCACATGGGATGACTCGGCGTTGCTCACACGTGGAGTCCTGCGTGTGGCAGAGGTGACATCGGGCATCAGCGGCATCAAAGCCGTAGACGGCAAGGTCAAAGTCTACTCCGCTGAAGGACTGTTGTTGCGCAGGGATGTGCCCGTATCGGAAGCTCTTGAGGGTCTGCCCGCAGGTGTATATGTGGTCAATGGCCATAAGATGATCAAGAAGTAATACCCATCAGATGTGTCATGAGATATGTGAAAGCATGATGTCATAAACATATTAATACGTGTTAAATACCCCGTCGGGACTTAAACATTCCTTCCGTTTGTCCGTCAAAACGACAGAAACATAGGAAAAAAGCCCGGACGGGGTATTTCATTAAACTACTAAAACGATATGAAGAGAATCTTTACTGCGGTTATTGCAGCAGCTATCAGCGTTTCCGCGTGGACGCAGCCGCGTTATGACATGAAGAAAATCCAGCGTGAGCAACTTGATCGTGGCGTTGTGGCCTTGCGGCAGCCGGATGGCACGGCCGTCGTGACGTGGCGCACGCTCACGAGCGACGGCAAGGGCGAAGCGTTTGATATCCTGCGCAACGGTGTCAAGCTCAATGACCGGCCGCTGACTTCCGGCGGCACGTTTTTCGTCGACAGTAGTCTCCCCGAGGGCGATGTGACTTACGAAATACGTGGCGGCGGAAAGAACGGGACGTTTGTTCTCAAGGCTGACGCCCCCGCCGGCTATCTTCCGATAAAGCTCGACAAACCGGCTGACGGCATCACGCCGGATGGGCGGACATTCACATATTCGGCCAACGACGCCACCGTGGGCGATGTTGACGGTGACGGGCAATACGAAATAATATTGAAGTGGGAACCGTCCAATGCCCATGACAATTCGCATGACGGTTTCACCGGCCCCGTGCTCTTCGACTGCTATCGTCTCAGCGGTGAGCGACTGTGGCGCATCGACATGGGACCGAACATCCGCGCGGGCGCTCACTATACGCAGTTTATGGTCTATGATTTCGACGGTGACGGCCGCGCCGAGATGATGGTGAAGACCGCCGACGGAACCGTTGACGGCAAGGGAAAGGTCATCGGAGATGCGAAAGCCGACTGGCGATACGGAATAGCCGAAGCGATGGAGCACTTTGAGGAAAACCGTGCTTACGCCGTAAAGGAGGCTGAGGAACGCAGACAAAGGATGAAACAACCGCAGCGAGGCAATGACCGGAGGGCAAGGAAGCGCTATTCGTGGCCCGGTATAGTCTATAAAGCCGGCCGAATCCTTGACGGCCCGGAATATCTCACGGTCTTCAACGGCCTGACGGGTGAAGCTATGGC
The DNA here is from genome assembly GCA_017483185.1 of Prevotella sp. Classification (GTDB taxonomy): domain Bacteria; phylum Bacteroidota; class Bacteroidia; order Bacteroidales; family Bacteroidaceae; genus Prevotella. The sequence goes on from JAFULM010000040.1 coordinate 30,399, forward strand.
TACGGTCGACTATATCCCCGAGCGCGGCGAACTGCGGGCCTGGGGTGACGACCGCGGCAACCGTTCGGAGCGCTATCTGGCTGCCGTGGGCTATCTTGACGGCCGTCGTGCGAGTGGAATCTTCTGCCGCGGATACTATACCCGCACCGTCATTGCTGCGTGGGATTGGGACGGCAAGACACTGACTAACCGTTGGACGTTTGATACCAACGACGAACGCTGGCGCAGTTATGCCGGCCAGGGCAACCACAACATCCGCGTTGCCGATGTCGACGGCGACGGATGCGACGAGATTACGTTCGGTTCGATGGCCGTCGACCACGACGGCACAGGCCTTTATAATACCGGCATGGGCCACGGCGACGCCATGCACCTCACTGTTTTCGACCCGACTTCCGACCGTCTTCAGCTCTGGGATTGTCACGAAAACCGTCGCGACGGCAGCGAACTGCGTGACGCCGCCACGGGAAAGGTCCTATTTCAGATAAAGAGTCCTATCGACGTTGGCCGCTGTATGGCCGCCGACATCGATCCGACAAACCCCGGACTGGAGATGTGGAGTTCCGACAGCAAGGGCATTAGGACGATAAAGGGAGAGATATTGAAGCCTCTCGCCTTGCGGAGTGAGGACTCTTCGAGAAATGAGGACTCTTCGAGGAGTGAGGAGCGAGGAGCGAGGAGTGAGAATAGCAGCATAAAGAAGAACGAAGGAAAGGGCAAGGACAAATCTCCCTCCTCCCTCGACACTCCTCCCTCCTCAAAAGACGACCCATCAAAAGACGACGATACCGCCCTTTACGTGAAAGGCATGCGTCTGCCGACCAACTTCGGCATCTGGTGGGACGGCGACTTGTTGCGTGAGATGCTCGACCACGCCACCGTTTCAAAATACGACTGGAACACAGGCCGGGTTCACCCGATAGTGAGGTTTGACGGTTGCCAGTTTAACAACTGGACGAAATCGAACCCCTGTCTCAGTGCCGACATCCTCGGCGACTGGCGTGAGGAAGTCATCGTTCGTACAGATGACAGCAGCGAGATGCGTGTCTACGTCACCCCTATATCCACCGACCATCGCATCAACTGTCTCATGGAGGACATCCCGTATCGTCTGAGCGTCGCTACGCAGAACGTGGCGTATAATCAGCCGACATGGACCGGCTTCTATCTCGGCCCCGACAAGACCGCCGTGGAGTTTCTGAAGTGACGCCGGAGCGGAAAAGCGTTTGTGTAGTTTACAATGATAACAAAGTAGGGACATAATCTTGTCGTAGTCTGTCAAGATTATGTCCCTACTTTGTTATTGATAAGTCCTTTCGTTCTTTTTACTTCTTCACAATTTTCTTCACGCCCTTCACCTCCGGCGCTTTCAGGTCGATGATGCTCTCGTTGCGGACATCATCCAGCATGACGGCGGGACGATAGTCCGTCTTCTCGGTGCGGAACGTGACGTGGTTGACGTCGAGGCCGTCGACGTGGCGGGCGTAGAGTCCATAGGCCGGTGTGGGGCCGGCGAAGCGGGGTTCGGGATAGTTGGTGCCCTGTTCGCGGTATTCGCGTTTGGCGAGGTCAGCCGTACCGCCTCCGCGATAGGTGATGCGGATGTTGTTGAGGGCGATGTTGCGCAGCGGTTGGTCCGGCATGCCGGTGACGATGATGCCCGCCAATGAGTCAACATCGTCGGCGATGACGTTGCTGATCTGTATGTCGGCGCCCGTGGATACCGTCGTGCGCTCCTTCGGTCCGCGGTTGCGGCAGCCCGTGGTGATGTAGATGGGGTAGTGGTGGACATGACTCATGGTGATGTTGCTGACGACGACATTTTCCATCAGTCCCTGATCGACCTCCTCGAAAGCCAGTCCGCTGCTGTACATGAACGTGCAGTTGCTCAGCGCGATGTTGCGGTAGCCGCCGTTCGACTCTGTGCCCAGCTTGAAGCGGCCGCACACCCAGTTGACCTTTTCCGGCACGTAAGTCCCGTCGAGCAGCGTTCCCATCTTGTAGCCCGTGATGACGCAGTTGGTCACGGCGATGTGCTCGCACAGTACCGGACGTTTCAGTGCATACGAACTCTTGAGCACCAGCGCGTCGTCGCTCGGCGTGTTTATCTTGCAGTTGCTCACCGTCAGATATTTGCAGCAGTCGATGTCGACGCCGTCGCGGTTGGTGTCGATGGTCACGTTGTCCACAGTGCCGAGGTCGCAGCCGGTCATGATGATGGCGAAATGGCCGCCGCGATAGATCGTTATATCGCGGATGAGCACGTTGCGGCACTCCTTCAGCGCTATCGCCTTGTCGCCCGTGCCGATACTTCCGCCCTGCAGGTTCCCGCCTTTTTCCGTGTCTTTCTTCGTCAGCCCCTTGCCGTCAATCATTCCGCGGCCAGTGATTGACACGTTCTGCTGTCCGACGGCCCAGATGAGGCTGTTGTGAAAATACGTGTGTCCGCCGTCCTGATAGGCCGGACCCTCCCACGGCTCGGACTCGTCGTAGGCTTTCATCGACCCTGGGGCGGCGAGGATGGTCGCTCCGGCCGAGATGTGGAGTTCCACGTTGCTCTTCAAGCGGATGCTGCCGCAGAGATATGTGCCGGCCGGCAGCACCACGCGGCCGCCGCCATGAGCCACGCAAGAGTCGATGGCGCGGTTGATGGCCGTGTGGTCGAGTGTCTTTCCGTCGCCCGCGGCACCGAATTCTCTCACGTCATAGTCTGTCGCGGCCCGTGCGCCGAGGCAGATGATACACATCAATGATAATAATAGTTTTCTCATATTCGTTTTATTTTTAGAACGTATAGCCTTTACAGTTTGTTGCCGTTTAATGTCACATTCTTAACTTTCAGTCCTTCAATATCTTTGATGTCATAGTTGTTACTGTTGTCTGTTGCCGTTATGTTCACGAGAGTGACGTTCTTGATATTGAATTTGTGTTCTGTCTTTTTATGCCCCTTCTTCACGTACAGGAATCTGTTGGAATGTATATCCATGTTGCTTATTGTTACGTTTTCGACTGTCGACACGGGCATGTCCGGGCGTTCGCTGATATTGTGGAACTGGCCCCATGATGAAAACTCGATGGCTCTTTTCGCTTTGCCCGAACAGTTGTCCACCAATACGTTGCGGTAGTTTTGAGGAGTGTCGGTGCGCATTTTGAACAAAACGACATGATCTGAATTTTCAAATACACAGTTTCTCATGATGATGTTGTTGCAGTCGAACGCTTCGCTGCCGAAGGTGACGCCGGCATTGGTGAACTTTCCGAAGCGGCAACTGTCCACAATCACGCGGTTTACCGGTCCTGACGTCGAATCCTTGTCGACGAATGTGCCTTTGCCGCCTTTCAGGCAGACACCGTCGTCGCACACGTTTATGAAACAACCTTTCACAAGCACATCGTTGCAGACATCAAGATCAATGCCGTCACTGCTTGGAGCTTTTGTCTTGCCTTCGGTGGGGGACTCGATATGACAGTCGATAAACTTTATGCGGTTGCAACGGTACAGGTGGTTTGTCCAAAAAGCGCTGTTGACCAGTCGCACATCCTGCACCGTAACATCGTCGGAGTTGGATATGTAAACCAACTGTGGGCGTAGTGCTTCAAGATTTGTACAGTTGTTGTTGAATTGCCGTCTTATCCAAAATTCTTCCCAAAACCTACGGGCGTTGCCGTCGATGGTACCTTTTCCCGTGATGGTGAATCCGTCCGCGTTATCGGCGTTGACCAAAGCCGCGAAATATTTCACGGGCAATCCCTCCATGTGCATGTCTATCAGCGGATAGTGCTTTATGGCATCAACACCTTTCAGTTTGCCTCCTTCTTCAAAATGCAGGTGAGTTCCTTTCTTGAAGAACAGCGCTCCACTGAGAAATGTTCCTTTGGGAATGACGACAACACCGCCACCGGCATCCGAACAGCGGTCGATTACGGCTTGCAGCCGGTCGGTCTGGATGAGCGTGGAGTCCTGTCGCACACCGTAGTCGGTGACACGATATCGTTGTCCCAACCCGTTTACGTCTATCTTTCCGGATTGTACGAACCATTCCGTTATGGGCGTTGTGCCATCGGGAAATAGCATCGGTCTTTCAGTCTTTTTGTTTCCTGCAAAAACAGAAATTGATATAAAGAGCATCAGACCAGTCAGTCTTGTTCTCATAATGTTGTTTTTATTTTGATTAATAAAGTGTGCATATCATTGTCGGCACGAAAAGCGATAGCGCCCCGAACCAATCCGCTTCACACGCCCGTCAGGCAGATGCACCTCTGCCGTGGTGTTGGCCGGTATGTCCACATCCCAGACAATCTTTTCGCCGTCCCTTTTCCAGCTGCTGCGTATCACGCCGTATGGCGAAGGATGTGCCGCCGTCACGCCGTTCAGTTCGCTGACGGAGAAGTCAGGCCGCAGAATGGTGTGGCGGAATCCCGGGCGGGCGATGTCCGGACGTATGCCTCCCAGCCGTTCGTAGCACCACGGGAGCAGATCGCCGAGCAGCATCACGTGATTGCCGCTGTTCATCGACGGGTTGGCCGTGTCGCCGTTCCACAGTTCCCAGATGGTGGTGGCACCCTGTCGTACCATATATCCCCATCCGGGATATGTGTCCGCAGAGGCCATGCGGTATGCCATATCGCCGTGACCCGCGTCGGACAGCCAGCGCATGAGCCACTGTATGCCGATGACACCAGAACTGATGTGCCCGTTATGGCGTACGCAGATTGTGCTGACTATGCTGTCTGCCACCGCCGCGGCATGCTCCTGCGGGACGATGTTCATCGCTAATGGCAGCAGATTGGCCGTGACGGTGCCGTTGGCATAGCGGCCGCCGACGAAGAATGTGTCATTGACGGCCGCGGCCATTGCCTCTGCCTCGCGGCGGAAGTGCTCTTCATCCTGACTGCGGCCGAGAAGTCCGGCATATCCCTGCATCATGCGGCAAAGGTATTGATAGTATGTTGACGCGATGAGGCGTCCGTCAGTTTGTCGTGCCGGGTCTTTACTGTGCACAAGTTTCGGTGACTCCGGCGGCACGCACCAGTCGCCGTAACGGTCGTAGCCTATCAGGCTGCCGCGGCGGTGCTTCCTGTTGACAAACGCCAGAAAACGCTTTATAGGTTCGTAACTCTCCCGCATGGGGCGCAGGTCGCCGTACTGCCGATAGAGCATGTCGCAGGCGAAAGGCAATGCTGCCGGCCATGTCACGTTGCCGTTGTACAGCCGCCAGTATGCCGGAGCCACGTCACTGATACATCCGTCGTCGCGTTGCGACTGGCAGATGTCTGCCACCCATTTGGCGTAGAGACTCCGGTTGTCCATCATATAGCTTTCGCCGAAACATCCCGTCGTACGGTCACCCAACCACGGCATACGTTCGTCGCGTTGCGGACAGTCGACGGGCATGCCTTTGTAGTTGCTTCGTATGCCGCGCCGCGCGCAGTCGACTATCGCGTTGAGCATGTCGTTGCCGTCGCGGGCTTCAGCATGAAACTGAGTGTCGGCATCGTCCATGCGGTCGGCAATCAGTTCGCGGACTATATCGTCCTCGGTCAATGGTCCGGTGCATGTTATCTCGGCGTAGCGGAAACCGTAGTATGTGAATTCCGGTGCCCACTCCCGCGGCTGCCCGTCGGAGACGTAGCGTGCCGTTGCCTCGGCACTGCGCAGGTTGTCCCTGTATAGCGTGCTGTCACCGCTGCCCAACCGTTCGGCGTGGCGTATGACGATGGTGTCTCCCTCCCTGCCACATGTTTTAAGACGTATGCGTCCGGCTCCGTTGGTTCCGAAGTCAGCGATATACCTCCGGCCGTATCGCCGTAAAGCCACGGGCCGGTTTTTCTCATAAACCTCCATCGCCGGTGTCACGTTGCCGCAGAGCCGCCCGCCGGGTGCCGCCACACGCTGCGCCGGCATCCACCGGCTGTCGTCGTAGCCCCATTCCGTCCATCCCGTCATCCGGCGGCGGGCGTCATAGAGTTCGCCGTCATATTCGTTGGCGTAGCGCACCGGTCCGTCGGCCGTCAGGCGCCACGACGTGTCTGTGGTGACGGTGTCCGTGCGGCCGTCCGAATACTCGATGATGAGCTGGGCCATCAGCTTCGGATATCCGTATGTGGTGCGCACATTGGTTTGATAGTTCTGTGTCTGCGCGAAATAGTGGCCGCCGGCCAGTGTGACACCGATGGCATTGCGGCTGCTGATGAGCGACGTCACGTCGTATGTGTTGTATATCACGGATTTCGTGTAGTCCGTCGCGACCGGTGTCAGCACGTCACCGCCACCCACGTGTCGGCCATTAATAGATAATGTATAGAGGCCGAGACCGCAGATATGTATCGTGGCCCGCTTCACGTTGGCGTCGGCCGTAAACTCACGGCGCAGATAGCGTGAGGCTATGCGGCTGTGGCGGCTGTCGCTGTCGCCCGGCAGCAATGAGTCCAGCCCGATCCATTCTATGTTGCGTCCTTCCGGATTCATCAGCCCCGTCGACCATCGTGCCGTCGGGCTCCATCCGGTAGTGCCGCGGTTAGTGCGGACCTCCACCTTCCAAAAGTATTCAGCGTTCGGACGTAGCGGACGGCCCTTGTAAGCGACCCATTGTGACGAGTCGGACATGACGGTTCCGCTGTCCCATACGTCGCCCGCGCCGCTGTCAATCTTCTCCCGTGATGAGGCCACGATGATGCGGTAGGAGCGTTGCATGACGCCGCGACGGTCGGAAACGATCTGCCATCCGAACCGCGGTTCGCTCACATCAATTCCCAAAGGACAGTCGCGCCCTTCGGTGGTGAGATGGCTAAGCGATATCTTGGCCAGTGTCAGAGTGGCAACATACATTATCGCCATCAACGACAAAACTATTCTTTTCATATATCAATCTTTCTCTATTCTGAAACAGTCGATATCCGGCATCCAGCCGTAAGGATTGCCCATCTCCACCGTGTTATATCCGGCCCTCAGGGTGACCTCCACGGTGACGGTGGCCGTCTTGCCCGTGTCGGAGAGACGGTCGAGGCGTATCGGGCGGCCGCCGTTCACGGCGATTTCCAGTGCGCGACGTGCCGTGGGGATGTAGCTCACGGTGAGCAGATATTTTCCGCCCCGGTCGCTCCACACGTCGGTCCAGCGCGCCGTGTTCTCCGGCCGGCCGCCGAGATTGGACACGACCATGCCGCCGGATGCGGCCTCATGGCGTGTGTATGCCACTTGCATCTTTCTCTTTCCGAGCGCGTCGAAGCACTTCAGATAAGCCCATTCCGCCTCATATCGTGACGTCTCGGTGCGGCGGTCGCCCTCGGCACGCATTATGAGCACACTGCGCGGCGCCACCGTCCGGACGATGCTGTCACGGACGACGCCCATGTCGCTGCGGCGGATGAGGTCGCGCAGACGTGCTTTCCCGCCGATGCCAAGTTCCGACAGCGCAACATGGAAGTGACAAATAGTGTCCGACGGGTTGTAGAGAGCGATGGCCTGTGTGCGCCCATGCCTCTGTCCGAGGTCTTTGGCCAGCACATATCCTTCGCCGCAACGTGCCACCACGCGGGCTTGCAGTCCGAGCGTGTCTTGGTTTAGTGCAATCAGTTCCGGATTGGAGAGCAGTTGGAGCGACGGCTCGGGAATATTGGTGAGGTCGCAGCCGATGAGCAGCGGCGAACTCATGATGCACCACATACCGAAGTGCACTTCCTCCTCGTTGGCCTTCAGTCCGCGGCCAATCTCGAGCATGTCCATGTCGTTGTAGTGGCCGGGTGAGCAGTAGGCCGAGAGATACATGTTCTTGCCGATGATGTCTTTCACCGATGACCACCGCGGGCGTATGTCCTGACTGATGCGCCATGAACCGGCGATGTCGGCAGCCCATGTCCCCGGGAACGTCCAGCGGCAGATGTTCATCCTCACGTCACCATGTCCGGCACGCACGAAGGCGTCGCGGATTTCCGTATAGCGCCGTTGCTCGTCGAGATTAAGTTCATGTCCGGCTCCGCAGTAGTCGATCTTGATGAAGTCGAAGTCCCATTCGCCGAAATAGAGCCGCGCGTCCTGCTCCTCATGACCGTAGAGCCCGGCGCCGAAACCGTTTTCGTCGTTGTCATATCGCGAGCCGCAGGTGTTGGCTCCGGCGTCCGAGTAGATGCCGGCCTTGAGCCCGAGCGAGTGTATGTGGTCGGCCACGCAGCGCATGCCTCGCGGAAAGCGCTGGGGATGGGGATGCATCAGGCCGGTGGAGTCGCGCCACCCGAAAAATCCGTCGTCGACGTTCACCTGTCGGTAGCCGGCTTCGGCCAGTCCTGTGGAGACGAGTGCGTCGGCCTGACTCATGATGAGCGAGTCGCTGATGTTGACCCGGTAGGTGTTCCACGAGCTCCATCCCATCAGTGGTGTGGAACCGTCGGCCGCGGCGCTCATGACCATGCTGACCATTAGTGTTGACAGCAAAAGGGGGGTCTTCATTGCGTTATTTGTTTTTAAGTTATTGTTATTCTAAAGTGACATCCGGCCCATCGCATGGCCGTAAACAAGTCCCGCAAGTTCCGGACGGGCTTGCTCTATAATGCAAAAGTATGAAAGAAACAGGCTTTAAAGCATGGACAATCGTACGAAAATCAGTAATTATGTACGTTTTTGTGTTTTTCGGTGACTTTGTTGCCTGCTGGCAACATCGGATAAACATTTCTTCCGGTAGATACCAGCGGGTACATTCCTGTAATCTTGCTTCAGTCTGGCTACCCATCCGCCCGCCACTACATGTCTTCAAGCGTGAGGATACGGGAGCGGATTTCGTATCCGTGGAGGATTTTGTCGCGCAGATGAGCCACTTTTTCCTCAAACCGTTCCGGCTTGAAGTTCTTTCTCTGGCGCTTGACCTCGGCTACGAGTGCCGGTGTATCGGTGTCGGAGGGGATGGCCACGATGTCCACTTCCATCTGGTCGGTTTTTGCTCCCTTTGTCGTGTTCCACCACGAACCGATGTTCCGGTAGCGTCTTTCTTCCTTCAGCTTCTGTCTGAACCATGCTTCGAGCGTAAGACCGGAGTATGTCGGATAGTCGGCGATAACGATGTCGCGCATCTTGTCGTTCAGTCCCATCTGCAGCAGGTCCTGATTTCGGGTTACGTATCTGAACCAGAAGCGGAGAAAGTTGTCCGCTATTTCGTAGCGCACGTTTTGGCTTCGCTCCTTCGACAGTATGGGGCGCTTCTTTGATATGATCTCATAGTCCTCCTCCAGTCTGAGCAGCATGCCGCCGACACTTGTCTCTCCGACGGCCTGTGTGATTTCGGGAAGCGTGTTCTTCCCGGCGGCGATGGCCGAGAGAATGGAGAAATAGTTGCCGTATTTCTTTCCGAACTCCTGTGCGAGCAGGATTGTTCCTTCTTCAAGGAAGATGGAGTTTTCCTCTGTCACGCGTCCGATGATGTCATTGACGGTGAACGCCCGCCGGTCCATCAGCAACTCGACGTATTTCGGTACGCCGCCGGTGACGGTGAACAGGGCGAGCAGGTCGTCGTTGGTGTATTGCGGATAGTGGTCGGAAAGAATCTGTCTGATTACGGCCGTCGTGAACGGGCGGACGTGGATGATGGTGTCGCATCTGCCGTATAGCGGTTCCTTATAGTCCATGAAGATTTGGTGCATCAGGGTATATACGGAGCCGGATGCGATGAAATTGACATGGGTGACGTCCTTGTATCTGTCCCAAACATCCTGCATGCCGCTGAAGACGGACGGATTGATGTTGAAAAACTCCTGAAATTCGTCTATCACGAGATTGAACGGTGTGGTCTTGCCGACGACCATGAGCTGTTCGAACAGCTGAACGAAAGAGTTTATACCGTCCGGAACGTAGCAGCCGAGTGCCATGCGCGTGGTTTCGGAAAACCGGCGGCAGAGTGTCGCCTCGTTGTTCCGGCTCACAAAGAGATATACGGTCGGTGTCCCGTCACAACTTTTCAGTATCAGTTTTGTCTTGCCGATACGCCGCCGTCCGGTGATGACGCTCATCTGCGAATGGTTGTCGAACGAACGTTGCCTTATCACGGCGAGCTGCTCCAATTCTTTTTCTCGGTTGTAGAACTTCATATATGGTCTGATTTTAATTCCGCTACGGCTGATTTCGTGGCGCTTATCTTCTGCAAAGATAGTGCAAATGAGCGCAATGTGAACTTGTTCACATATTGCCGAGTGCAGCCTGTCTTCTGCAAAGATATGAAAAAATGTTTATGCTGCCAAATTTCACGGCGGTTAATTTCACGGCGGTGAAATTTCGTTATTACGGCTTCCTGTGCAATTTAGAATTGCCTCCGTGCTATATACGTTATGAGCTGGAGTAGAATAATTTCTTACAAAATCCTGTATGGAAAAACTTTCGTTTTTGCCGGTTTTCGAGGCCACCCCGATGCCGTAAGGGCCTCCTTGGTCCGGAGTGAAGTTCGGTTGTGGTGCGGTTTGGGTGGCATTTTGGAGCCGGGAGGCCCTTACGGCTTTTCCGGAATGGCAAAAGGACGCAGTTTTTGATTGCCGATTTTGTTCGGAAAAGTTACCGTTTCTCTGCCGTAAGGGCCTCGCGAGGTTGCAACAAGCACGCCGTTGAGTTGCAACGGCGGCCTTGTTGCAACGCCGCGAGGGCCCTGTCAGAGAGTCGGGAGGCCCTTATTGCACGGCCGTGACCATGCCGCTGCTTTATGACGGGATGGTCGCCGTTTGTATATGTCTAAGAATGAGCAAGTTGCAAAAATAGCGGTTTTCCAGCCGTAAAAACGGTCTGATTTTGACCTTCGTGAGATTTGAAAATTTGGGAGCGAGGCGGGAAAATTTTGGAAAGTGCCCCCGGATTTTGTGGTTAAATTCGGAATTAATTTGACAAAGATGTCCGATTTAGACGCAGAAAGTAGGGTCGCGACCCGTCGCGACCGCCACGGTGACGGGACGAGGATGCTTTTTCAGGGACACGAGGATGAAGCGTAGGGCCGGACATGGGCGTAATATGGGTGAAACGTGGTCGGCATGGTGGCGGTCGCGACGGGTCGCGACCCTACTTTATAAGCTTTGTGTTTACATCATATATCATAAAAAAACATGCAGCCATTGCGGTTATGCCGTGAAAAATTGTTATATTTGCAGTCATGGGAACACGCAGGAGAAACCTAATGAGACATATACTGCTGCTGACGGCCTTCATTCTGCTTTCAGCGACAGACTCACGGGCCGTCGACATCAACAAACTCGTGCTTTCGGCCAAGCGCATATCGTCGTTAGACGGCCTCTCGGGCAACACCGTCTATGACATCGTTCAGGACAGCAGCGGCTTCGTATGGATGGGAGCGGCCTACGGACTGTGCCGTTACGACGGCTATTCGTTCGTCAACTACTATTCGCTCGGCTGCGACCCGACGCGCCGGATTGACGCCACGACGGGCAATCTCTATCATGACGCCCCCAACGCTCTGCTCTGGGTCCACACGTCCACGTTTGTCTTCGCCTGCTACGATCTGTGTCAGGGACGTTTCATCGACTATACGGGACGGGGCGACGAGACGCGGCCGTTCCGCCGTTTTTTGCGTTCGGGCGGTGACGTATGGATGTATGACACGCGTTCGGGAATCCGTCATGTGACACGTCGCGACGGCCGGTTCGCCTGCACGGACTATACGAAGGAGAACGGCCGTCTGCCGAGCAATCATGTGACGCGCCTCGTCGAAGACGGCCGGCACAACATCTGGGCGCTCACCGAGAGCGGACTGCTGCGTATCGGTCCCGACGGTCGGGTGACGACCGTTGTCGGCGGCCGGCGCTACATCATGGGCAACAGCTACGGCGGAAACGTCCTTTGCCTCTCGTCCGGCAATCGGGTCGAGATGTTCTCTCCCGACGGACGTGTCCTGCGACGCACGGTGATACCCGAAGAGCTGGGAGCCGTGAAGACGATCAGGAGCAATTTCGTGTGGCAGGACCGCTGGATGATCTTCAGCGGTGAGACATACAGCATAGACCTCCGGACGTTCCGGGCGTCGAAACCCGACGACCTGCAGATGGCCAACGGACTTCTGCTCGACTCGATGGACGGCTATTTCTTTGAGTCCAACAAGAGCGGCGACCTCTGGATATTCCCTCCCGAGGGCGATGTCCGGAAACTGTCGCTGCTGAAGGACATCCGGCTGACGGTGGAGCGACAGCGGAAGTATAACATCCGGCGGGGCCGCGACGGACTGTTTTATATCGCCTCCCACGGCAACGGCCTCTTCATCTACGACTTCCCCACGGGAACGTTGCGTCACTTCTCGGCCAACGATGCCCAGGCGGTGATAGACAATGACTATCTCAACAACATCGCCATCGGCCGCGACGGTTGTCTCTGGGTCGCCCAAGAGTCTGCCGGCGTGTCGCGCATAGCCGTTTCGGAGCAGTCGGTGGCCGAGTTTGTCCAGCCCGTTCCGGGGCTGAAGAGCACCTGGGCCAACAACGTCTGCATGGTTACGGCGGCCGGTGGCGACGGGCGTGACGTCATATTGGCCACGAAGGACAACATGATGTATTCGTTTGACGTCACCGGCGGCCGTATGACCTCCATCGGCGAGACGGCCGGCTGCGTCATGGCACGTCTGACCGACCGCGGCGGGCATGAGTGGCTCGCCACGCGCGGCGGCGGACTCTATGTCGACGGACGCCGATACAGTAAGTATGACAGCGGCCACCATATCCCGACAAACGATCTTTATGACATCTTTGAGGACCGTCACGGGCGCGTCTGGATGGCGTCATACGAGAACGGACTCGTCATGACGCGCTATGAGAAGGGCGGCCGTCTCCGATTCCGTTCGCTTCTCAATCGCGATATCAACGAGTCGAGGCTCCATCAGTTTGAGCCCGGGCCCGACGGATGGCTGTGGATAGCGTCGTCTAACGGCCTCTATGCCGTGGACACCAAGCGCCGTGAAATCACCAACGACGACTTCATCTGCTTCAACACCACCGCCGGCGGATTCCCTTACGACGAGATGCGCTGTATGTTCTACGACGGCCGCTATCTCTGGACGGGCGGCAAGGGCAGCGGTGTCGTGCGCTGCCGTTTCGGACGGGACATGCGCCTTGAGGAGACGGTCGCCGTCACCACCACCGAGGGACTGGCCGACAACAGCGTCTCTGCCCTGCAGGCTGACCGCCACGGCGCCATCTGGGCCGCCACGGAAAACGGTCTTTCGCGCATCTACGACAAGGACATGAAGGTGAAGACCTATCGCTTCGGAAAATCCTTCGAACGCAATATCTATTCCGAGAACAGCTCACTGCTGCTCCCCGACGACCGGCTGCTTTTCGGTACGCGCAGCGGACTGACCGTCATAACGCCGCCGGCTGACGACGGCAGCGACGCTACGGCGGCGCCACGGGTCTCGATCACCGACATCAGCATCAATGGTGTGTCGGCCGCCGACAGCGGACTGACGGAACGGGCGGTCAGCCATTCGGACGTCCTGCGCCTGCGCCACAATGAGAACACGCTGTCGCTGTCGTTCTCCAACTTTGAATATGCCGCCATAGAGTCGGCGCTCTATCAGTATTATCTCGAAGGGGTGGAGGACACGTGGCGTCCCATGACCAGTGTCAACCGAGCCTACTACGGCAACCTTCGCCCCGGCCGATATGTCTTCCACATACGCTCTCTCGCCGACGGCCGTTGGGGACCGGAACGCACGTTGACAATCATCATCGCCCAACCGTGGTACAACACGTGGTGGGCGTGGCTGATCTATGTGGTCGTGGCCTCGCTGTTCATATTATATATATATAACAACGCACGCGAACGGCTGCGCCTCCATCAGCAGATGAAGTTGGAGAAACAGCTCACGGAGTTCCGTCTGAGCTTTTTCACCAGCATCACCCATGAATTCCGTACGCCGCTGGCCATCATCCGCGGGGCGATAGACCGTCTCGGTGACACTTCCCGACCACCGTCGAAGGCCGCTCTGCAGACCGCACGGAGAGGTACGCGGCGTATGCTCCGGTTGGTCGACACGCTGATAGAGTTCCGCAAGGTCAATACGGGCCACATGCGGTTGCAGGTCGAGGAGGGCGACATCATTGACTTCGTGCGGTCCATCTATCAGGACTTCTGGAGCATTGCGCGTCAGAAAGAGATGCACACCGTGTTCACGCCTTTCGCCAAGAGCTACACGATGGTCTTTGACCGGAGGATGGTGGAGATGATGGTGTACAACCTGATGAGCAATGCCGTCAAGTATGCGCCCGAGCGTGGCAATGTCTCACTGGTCGTGCGCAAGGACGGCGACAGCCTTGTCATCACCGTCGAGGACGACGGCCCCGGCATCGGGGAGGAACAGCAGAAGAGTCTCTTCCAGCCCTTCATGCACGGACTGGTGTCACAGGGCGGCATGGGCATTGGTCTGTATATGGTCCACAGCATGGCCGCCATCCATCACGGCACGCTTTGTTATCGTCGGGTGGGGGACAGCGGCGGTTCGATATTCACAATAAAGCTGCCCGCTGATGTCTCCGCATACGGGAGGGAGGACTTCAAGAAGGCGATGGCAGTCGACACGTCACGCTCCAAGGAGGACACCGCAGCACGCGAGGAGACAATAAAGGAGTTGGGACCGAAGGCTCTCAACGACCTGACCATAGCCATCATAGAAGACGACCCCGACATGATGGAGCAAATCGGAGATGAGACGGGACGCTATTTCCATACCGACCGTTATCTGACGGGACGTGCCGCTCTCGATGGCATCACCGCCCGCCGCCCGTCATTGGTCATCTGCGACGTGATGCTGCCGGACATGAGCGGTTATGACATTGTCCGCCGGCTGAAGGCCGAGGCCGCCACAGCGTCGCTGCCGGTCATCATGCTGACTGCCTTGGACGATGACAACCACCGTATGCAGAGTTACGATGCCGGCGCGGACGACTATATGGTGAAACCGTGCAACTTCCGTCTGCTCATGGCGCGTGTCATCCAGCTGATCAAGGAGAGCCGCCGACAGATGCCGACCGCCACACCGGCTCCGGCCGTCATGACACAACAGTCGTCGCCCGACCCGTCGTCTGCGGAACAATCGCCCGAAAAACAAAACGAGGTGTCGGCGCAAATAACGTCCGACACCTCGTTGCCCGGACTGATAACGTCGCAGGCGGACAAGAGTTTTCTCGACCGCATGACCGCCTTGACGGCCAAGCACATATCCGACCCGGACTTCACCGTCGACCGTCTTGCCGACATGCTCGGCATGGGGCGCACGAAGATGTTTGCCAAAACAAAAGAGCTGACAGGCATGTCGCCGAACAAATATCTGCAAAACCAACGCCTGGTCACCGCAGCCCGATTGCTTGCCGAAGGTCATCTGACGGTGGCGGAGGTGAGCTATCGCGTCGGCATAAAGGACTCCTCGTATTTCAATAAGTGCTTCAAGGCGAAATATGGGGTTGTGCCAAGCAAATATAAGGGATAGTCGGAGTGGTCATGCGGTAGTGGGTTGTCAGCAAAGCTGTCCTCACTACTCATTCCTCACTAACCGACTATCCCCAGAATTCCTTACTTACTCCTTGTGACGGTATGGAGAATGTGTCCTATCTTGTCAATCATGTGCAGGCGCAGTTCCTTCTTTCCGGCCGCAATGACTGAGAATCCGGGCTCCGGACTGCAGAAGACCGTGCCTTCCGTGGGCCTCACCTTGCGGCTCAGCGAGGCAGAGGAGTTGACGACGAAGTCCGTCCGGCTGCCTTGCGGGCGCAGATGCTGGAAGTTGTGGATATGTCCGCAGGCATATATGTCCACGTTGTGGCGGCTGAGGATGGTGCCCACCGTGCTCTGCATGTCGGTGCGTTCGCTGCCGTCTTTGGGTGTTTCGGCGTAGACGGGGTGATGGCCGATGACGATGACCCAGTCTTCGCGTGCCGCCGTGAGCACGGAGTCGAGCCATTGCGTCTGACGGTCACGGTCCTGACGGCAAGCGTCGGGATAGGAAGAGCTTTCGTTGCGGTACTTTCCGATGAGCGGCGTCGTGTCGATGAAGACGAGGCGGACGGAGGTTCCGTCGTCTTCGAGCACGCGGGTGTAGTAGCGTGACGGCATTTCCCAGCGGCGGCTGACAGCAGAATAGTCGATGACGGCCTGTGTGTTGCCGCGGTACTCGTGGTTGCCGAGAATGGGATACCACGGGAGCATCAGCTCCGGATGGCTGTAGATGAGCTCATAGTTTGTCATCCAGAGCGGGTCCTTGACGCTTGCCACACCCTCGAAATGGTGGACATCGCCGGCCGCTACGACACACTCGGGGCCTATCTCGTCGGCCATCCGGCCCATCAGTTCCGCTATCGGCTTCTGGTCGTAGTAGCCGTTGCGCCCCATGTCGTTCACGAGGAAGAAGTTTACGTCGCTCTTCAGCGCTTTCCATTCGGTCGCTGTCTGAGCCATGACGGTCATGGCGGCAAACAGCAGACACAGCATCAGGAATGGTCTTTTGTTCTTGTTCATATTGTCTTAAATGTATTTTTGGTTATTGTTGTTCTTGTCCGTGATTCCGGCTGGCCGGGTCAGAAGCTGACCTTCACGCCGGCGTTCAGTTTCACACCGTAGTATTCGGCCTGCATCGTGCGGTCCTTTGTGCCCTGATAGTATCTCAGCGGCTGGTTGAGAAGGTTGGTCGCCTCGGCATAGAAGGTCGTCCGGACCTTCTTTCCGAACGTATAGCTCGCGTTGAGATCGAGGTAGTTGACCTTGTCGTAGTAGCGGTCGAGGGAGGCGACGGTTCCGAACTCGTCGACGAAATCGGAGGCGAAGTTGTACGACAGACGTACGCTCAGTCCCTTGTCCTCATAGAAGAGCGACGCATTTGCCGTGTGCTCGGGTGAGCCGGTCATCTTTATGTCGCCCGAGGCGTCGGCCGTGCGGTGCTCGAAGCGGTGGTTGCGCGTCGTGCTGTGGGTGTAGGTGTAGGTTCCGTAGAATCCGAAAGCCTTCAGCCAGGGTGCGATGAAGCCGAAATCGCGCTGCCATGATGCCTCCACACCGAATATTCCGGCGTCGAAAGCGTTGATGTTTTTCGTGATTTCATATTTCACCGGCTCACCGTCTTCATTGAGCATACCGGCCGGAATGTTGGGATCCGACGTGCTCTTCCAGTGCTCTTCGGCAATGACGTCATGGATGTTCTTGTAGAACAGACCGAGACTGACAAGGCCGACACTCTCGAAATAGTATTCGCCGCTGAGGTCGAAGTTATATGACGTGGTGGGTTTCAGGTCGGGATTGCCGAACTTTGCCTCCTCTTCCGCGATGTTGTAGTTTGTGCATGGCACGAGAGCCGAATATTTCGGGCGTGCGAGAGTCTTGGTGAAAGAGGCTTTCAGCTTGAGATCGTCCGTGGCGTTATATTTCAGCAGCACGCTCGGCAACCACGTCGTGTAGCTGTTCCGTCGGTCACCGGTCGCTTCGAGGCGTCCCTGCTCATCGTCGATGTCGTCGACAACCCAGTTGAATCCGCTGTAACGCAGTGCCGTGTGCTCCATGCGCAGACCGACGACGGCCTCAAGACGACGGCCCAGGCTCTGATCAAAACGGATGTATCCGCTGCTGATGCGCTCCGTGGCACTGTAGTTTCCTGAAGCGTTTTCAAGCAGTTCGACGGCTCCCTTGTGCATCTCTCCGAACGGCAGACCGCCGATGTAGCCCTTCGATATGAACGGCGTTCCGGTGGGATAGTTGCTGCCGACAAGGAAACCGCTGCGTATCTGATTGGACATGCGGCCCTGCCACTCGTCTCCGTAGGTCTCCTCATACGGCTCTATGTAGTCGTAGCAGTGAGCGTCGAGCTCTTTCTCCTTCGATGTGAACTTGCCGCCGAAGCGCAGTTTGTTGCCATACAGTCCGCTGGCAAGGGGCAGACTGAAGTTCAGCCGCGCCTTCCATTCGTTCTCGCTGATGTTCTCGTTGGCGTTGGTCAATTCGTCGATGGACCACGAATAGTCGCCGATGGCACCGAAACCCTTTGACGGATAGGGCGTGCGGCCTCCCGCGTCGATGAAGCTGAGGTCCTTGAAGAAGTCCTTGTTCTTCTTCCCCTTCATCTCAACACCGAAATAGCGCTCCTCGGGACGGTCCTCCGTGGCACGTGAGAAAGACACGGCCCAATCGGTTTTCAGGGCGCCGAAGAGATGTTCGCCATCGAGTGTGAAGTCCATAGTCTGTTGCAATTCGAGACGCGCGTCGCGGTTTGAGCCGTCGCCGGCCTTCGTCTGAAGCACAACCGACTGCTTGGAAGCCTCGTCGCCCAGCTTCTTGTATGTTATGCGGTAGCGGTTCTCCCAGTCATTGCGGCGGTTGTATATGCCCTTGAACGAAATCTTGTGGTTGGCGTTGAACTTATAGTCGGCGGCCAGCGAGTAGCTCTGACGTTCACGGGTGACATAATACTGGCGCACTTCGGCCTTGTCGAGGAACACGCTTCCGTCGTCGTCGACGTCATATTCAAACTCCGTATTGTCAGAACCGCCCGGCGCGTTCTGATATGACGCGGCCGCCATGATGCCCAGACGGTCGCCGAAGAAGCGGTCGCCGTAGGTCAGTCCGAGGTTGAGTTGGGCCTTGTCGCTCACCCAGTTGTATCCGCTTCCGGCCGTGGCGTTGAACAGCCGCTTGTACGGTGTGCTCTTCGTTACGAGGTTGATGGCACCTCCGATGGCGTCACCGTCCATGTCTGCCGTTGGTACTTTGTTTACTTCGATGGTCTGAATCATGTCGGCCGGGATGAGGTCAAGCTGGACATTGCGCGTTCCGCCTTCGGCCGATGGCAGTCGGTTGCCGTTGACGGTGACGGAGGAGAGGTCGGCTGACGTTCCGCGCACCTGTCCGAAGCGCGCTTCGCCCATGTCATACTGGACGTTGATGCCGCTTATGCGCTTGAGGGCGTCACCGATGTTGGAGTCGGGGAACTTGCCAACCTGGTCTGATGAGACGACATTGGTCACGCCCATGCTGTTCTTCTGCATGTTCAAGGCGCGGCTCTGGCCGTGGAAGGCGCCTTTGACGTCGACGCCGCGCAACTCTACGCCCTCGGTCATGACGATGTCATGTTCGAGCGTCTTGCCTTCGGGTACGGTCAACCGAAGTGTCACGGGGCTGTAGCCGACGTATGTCACCTTCACGTCATAAACTCCGGGGCGCAGGTTCGGAAGCGTGTAGAAACCGTTGATGTCGCTCACGACACCCGTGTGGAGCTTTTCGACGAACACCGATGCGCCGGGCAGGACCTGCCGGCCGCTGCCGACGATGCGTCCGTGGATGGCACTTTCTCTGATTGCGACGTCTCTCTCTTCGCCGTAGGCCGGAAGTCCGGCACCGGCTGCACCAA
This sequence comes from Prevotella sp., assembly GCA_017483185.1. Taxonomy (GTDB): domain Bacteria; phylum Bacteroidota; class Bacteroidia; order Bacteroidales; family Bacteroidaceae; genus Prevotella. Next base: position 49,754 of record JAFULM010000040.1, read on the forward strand.
GCAGCACTATCATGGCTGCACTGATAATCCTTTTCATACTCGTTGTTTTTGATCTGTTTGATTCACGCTGCAAAATTATCATGACAGCGTTTCAAACCTGTTGCAGCCGTTTAAAGATATGGTTGCAAAGTTATTTCAATCCTGTTTCAGCACCGGTCTGACGGGCCTTCATGGGCCTTGACAGAATTTGACAGGATAAGTATTTGAAGGTGAAATGACTCATCTTGCAACGCAATATGGCCTTGTGAGCCATGTCGTTTTGCTACATGTGCCTTTCTTTCTTATTATAATATGTATGTTGCTGTATCATGATAGAGCCTGAAATCTTTTGCCGTACCCCTTTTATCGTCAGATAGCCGCTCTGATATTTGCTTTCGACCCTGAATCTGATACTCACTTATTTTTACAAAATCATGTACGCCAAAACTTTCATTTTTGCTCGTTAACAGGACCAATGAGGCCCTCCTTGCATGTCGTCGCATCCGCATCGCCGGCAAAAACAACGGCGTTTTCATGCCATTTTTTTTCCGTAAGGCCCTTACGGCGTTTCTGTATCGCAGATTTTGTCGCGTTTGAGACCTCGGAATTTGTCCGGAAAAGTTCCCGATTTCTTGCCGTAAGGCCCTCCCGGGAGCACGGCGGGGCTGCTTTGAGAGTGCAACGGCGGCCTCGTTGCATTGCCGTAAGGGCCTCGTTGCAACCCCGTAAGGCCCTTACGGCAAGACCGCCGCGCTGCCGTTGCGGGACAACGGAATTGTTGCTGTTTGTATGTTGTTGATAATGAGGAAGTTGAAAAATATGTAAATATAACGTCACGGATACCCCTGATTTTTGATACGCCCGTGCTTGCGATATTTGCGCCCGCGGCGGAAAAAATTCAGAAAGTCCATACTCTCGTGGGGCTAAAAATAGGAAAATATTGGACAAAGGCCTCTCCCCGGCCCTCCCCAAGGGGAGGGTGCCTACGGGATGAAGGAAGCACACAATGCCGCTATATATATCCCCACCCAATGGACGTCTCTACGTATGCCGCTCATAATTTCAAATTTTCCCCGTACGGCGTCGGCCAATTCTTCGTTCTTCATCCATCATTCTTCATTTATTTCCTCCGTATGTCGAAAAAAAAGCATAACTTTGCAGAAGATAAGCTGCACTCGGCAATATGAGGGTGTTGCAGAACTTGCTGAGGAAGTCTTTAAGTGGGGTATTTCCACTCCCCTTCTTGCGAAGGAGGGGTTAGGGGTGGTTTGTCAATAACTCATTGGAAATCATCCCTTTGGATGACGTTTGGTGACCAACCACCCCTTGCCCCTCCTTGCGAAGGAGGGGAGTGGAAATACCCCACTTAAAAGAATTCCAAATGAGTTCTGCAACGCCGTCATTGCTCTCGCTTGCGTTATGCAGTCATGACAATAATAAATATATAATATAACTCACTTATTATGGCAACAACACCGGAATTTAAGTACGCTCCTATGTTCCAAGTGGGCAAGGACGACACCGAATACCGACTGCTCTCAAAGGAAGGCGTGTCGGTAGGCGATTTTGAGGGACACGAAATCCTCAAGGTATCAAAGGAAGCACTGACGCTGCTCGCCCAGCAGGCCTTCCACGACGTAGAGTTCATGCTGCGCCGCGCGCACAATGAGCAGGTCGCAAAGATTCTCAGCGACCCCGAGGCGTCGGAGAACGACAAGTATGTGGCACTCCAGTTCCTGCGCAACGCCGAGACGGCATGCAAGGGCGTGCTGCCTTTCTGCCAGGACACGGGCACGGCCATCATCCACGGCGAGAAAGGCCAGCAGGTGTGGACCGGCTTCGAGGACGAAGAGGCACTGTCGCGCGGCGTCTACAACACGTTCACGCAGGACAACCTGCGCTACTCCCAGAACGCTCCGCTCAACATGTATGACGAGGTGAACACACGCTGCAACCTGCCGGCACAGATTGACATCGAGGCCGTCGAGGGTGCTGAATATCGTTTCGTCATGGTGGCAAAGGGCGGCGGCTCGGCCAACAAGACATATTTCTATCCGATGACCAAGGCCACGATACAGAACGAGGGCACGCTGCTGCCCTTCCTCGTGGAGAAGATGAAGAGCCTCGGCACGGCAGCCTGCCCGCCTTATCACATCGCCTTCGTTATCGGCGGCACGTCGGCGGAGAAGAACTTGCTCACGGTCAAGCTCGCCTCAATCAAATACTACGACAACCTGCCCACCACGGGCGACGAGACGGGCCGCGCCTTCCGCGACATCGACCTTGAGGAGAAACTGCTCGTCGAGGCACAGAAGATAGGTCTCGGCGCACAGTTCGGTGGCAAGGCACTGGCCCACGACATCCGCGTCATCCGTCTGCCGCGCCACGGTGCGAGCTGCCCCATCGGTATGGGCGTGAGCTGCTCGGCCGACCGCAACATCAAAGCGAAGATCAACAAGGACGGTATCTGGCTGGAAAAGATGGACAGCAATCCCACGGAACTCATCCCCGAGGAGCTGCGCAAGCCGGGCGAGGGAACGACGGGCATCGTCATCGACCTCGACAAGGGCATGGACGCCGTGCGCGCCGAACTGACGAAATATCCCGTCAGCACACGTGTCAACCTCAAGGGAACTATCATCGTTGCCCGCGACATCGCCCACGCCAAGCTGAAAGCCCGTCTGGACGCCGGCGAGGACATGCCGCAGTACTTCAAGGACTATCCAGTGCTCTACGCCGGACCGGCCAAGACGCCCGAGGGCTATCCCTGCGGCTCGATGGGCCCGACGACGGCCAACCGCATGGACCCCTACGTCGACGAGTTCCAGGATCATGGTGCAAGTCTCGTCATGATCGCCAAGGGCAACCGCAGCGACGTTGTCACCGAGGCATGCCGGAAGCACGGCGGCTTCTATCTCGGCACTATCGGCGGCGTGGCCGCAGTGCTTTCGCAGAGCAGCATCAAGAGCATCGAGTGCGTTGAATATCCCGAGCTCGGCATGGAGGCGATATGGAAGATTACCGTCGAGGACTTCCCCGCGTTCATCCTCGTCGACGACAAGGGCAACGACTTCTTCAAGCAGCTGAAGCCGTGGACGCCGTGCGCTAAATAAACACATTCTGTCCCTCCCGACCTCCCCAGAGGGGAGGAGCCGGATATGTCTAAGGCGATAGACACGCTGATGGCATATCAGACTCCTCCCCCTTGGGGAGGTCGGGAGGGGCTACTGTATTTTTCCCATTATGAAAGACAAATACATATCCTTACTGCGTTCCACTGACCGACAGGGCATCGACAGCGTGATTGCATATCTCGACAAGGTCGGTTTCTTCGAGGCGCCGGCCTCCGTCAACCGCCATCTGAGCTACGTGGGCGGACTGGTGGAACATTCGCTCAACGTTCACCGCATGGCCATGATGCTGCGCGGACAGATGGTTGAGATGAAGCCGGAGCTGGCCGAACAGCTCGCAGAAGACAGTGTCACCATTGCCGCCCTGCTCCATGACGTCTGCAAGGCTAACATCTACAAGATCGCGAAGAAGTGGCGCAAGGACGAACAGAACCGTTGGGAGCAGTATGACACGTACGAGACGGACTATTCCCGCTTCCCGTTGGGGCACGGAGAGAAGTCCGTCATTATGCTTCTGCGTCTCGGTCTGACGCTTACGAACGACGAGATACTCGCCATCCGCTGGCACATGGGAGCGTGGAATCTGCCTTTCCAGAGCTATGAGGACAAGTGCAATATCTCCGAAGCAAGCGAACATCCGCTCACTGCCATCATTCAGGCGGCCGATGCGTTGGCTGCGCATATATTGGAAAAGTAATAAGAAGACGGGATTAAAATACGAATAACGATTCTATAAAATGCGAATACCGCACTAAACAGGGACAGATATTCGCCTGCTTAGTGCGGTATTCGCATTTTGTAATGACTTCCCGTTGTTTCAACAGATGGATGTCAACTCTCCCGTTACAGAGTCGATGATAAATCCCCGCACGTTGACATCATTGGGAACGAGCGGGTGGTTGCGTATGCAATCGACCGTCTTGCGCACCGATTCCTCCGTGTCGTGGAAACCTTCGAGCCATTCGTTCAGATGGATGCCGCAGTGGCGGATGGTCTCCAGTGTCTCTTCGGCGATGCCGCGTTGCTTCATCAGACCGATCATTTCTTCTCCGTCCATGTGGCAAGCGCCGCAGGTGGTATGGGCGATGACCATGATTTCGTTGACACCCAGCTCATATATGGCCACGAGCAGACTGCGGATGTTGCTGTCGAAGGGATTGAGAATGGTTCCGCCGGCGTTCTTTATCAGCTTCGCGTCGCCGTTCTTGATGCCCAGTGCGGCCGGCAGAAGCTCGGTAAGGCGCGTGTCCATGCAGGAGAGAATGGCCAGTTTCTTGTCCGGATACTTGCTCGTTACATACTTTTCGTAGCCCCGTTCAGCTACAAATTTGCGGTTAAATTCAATAATTTCGTTTATCATAGTCGTGTGGTTTGATTGTTGTTGATATGCTATTTGCTTGTCATGACGTCACACCGTCGATGTTCTTTGCGATATTTTTGGCTGCCACAAATCCCATTGTCCATGCCGCCTGCAGGTTGAATCCGCCGGTGATGGCGTCCACATCAAGCACCTCACCGGCGAAATAAAGCCCCGGATGAGCCCTGCTTTCGAGCGTTTGAGGGTTTATCGCATCCAATGCGACACCGCCGCAGGTGACAAATTCCTCCTTGAAACGGTTCTTTCCGTCCATCCGATACAGGCTGTTGGTGAGTGTATTGACGAGTCTGTTCATTCCTTTCCGTCCCAATTCGTTCCATCTCAGATTTCCCGTCAGACCGCTGCGTGACAGCAGATGCGTCCAAAGACGGGCGTTGAGATACGTCGGATAGACCGACGAGAGTTGCTTCTGCGGGTTCTTGACGGCGAGTCCGGTGAGCAGTTCCTGCGCGTCGGCTTCGTTGCAGTCTCCTGTCCAGTTGACCGACAGCGTCGCCTTATATCCGTTTTCTGCCAGCGTCCGTGCCGCGTATGACGAAAGTTTCAATATTGCCGGGCCGCTCAGGCCCCAGTGTGTGATGAGCAGCGGTCCGTCGGCACGCATCTTCGTGCCCGTCAGCGCCACGGTGGCGTCCTCTACAACAGTGCCAGTCAGTTCTCTTATGGAATCGCCCGGCAGACAAACGCTGAACAGCGACGGCACCGGCTCTGTCGTCTTGAGGTCCAACGGGCGCAGGAAGTCAAGTCCCGACGCCTTCGGACTGCCGCCTGTCGTGACGATGACGGCATCCGCCGTGACCACGGAAGAAGTCTCACCGGCAAACCGGATGTCGTAGCCTGCCGTCCCGTCGCAATTTCCGTGGTGTTCAATCCGCACCACGCGGTGGCCTGTCTTCAGTTCTATTCCGTTCCTGTGTATGAGCCGTGTGAGCGTGCCGACAATCTCCATAGCGTCCTGCGACTGCGGGAATACGCAACAGTCGTCCTGCGTCACGAGCCTCACGCCCTCGCTTTCAAACCATCGGCAGACGTCCTTTTGGTTGAATTCGTGCATCAACCGCTTCATCAACCGCTCGCCGCGGGGATAGACGGCAGCGAGACTTTTCACCCGTTCAAACGAGTTGGTCAGATTGCAGCGTCCTCCTCCCGTCACCGCCACCTTGGCCAGCGGTTTCCGTCCGCTTTCGTAGATGGTGACATCGGCCTGCGGGCACATTCTTTTGAGATTGATGGCGGCGAAGCATCCCGCTGCTCCGGCACCGATGATGGCTATTCTCATGGGAACTGTGGCTATTCTCATGGTGCAAAGGTACGTAATAAAAAACAAAAACAACGCGGACCGCGCATAATTGTCTCGTATGAAACAACTGCGCAGTCCGCGTTTGTCATTTTAGTATTAACATTCTTATTTTCTGCTGCCGTACTGCTGGTCGAGGTTAAAGATGGCCGAGTCGCCCATCTTCTTGATGCGGTCAACGATGCCGGATGCAGTCGCTTCCTCCTCAACCTGTTCGCGGACGAAGCCCCAGAGGAAGTCCTGAGTGGCCTTGTCGTTCTCTGCGGAAGCGATGTCAACAAGCTCGTCAATCCAGCGTGAAACCTTGCACTCGTGTTCATAGACAGCCTCGAACACTTCCAATGGAGTTCCCCACTGTGTCGGCACGGCTTCAATCTGGCCTACGACAGCTGTTCCGCCACGCTTGATGACGTAGTCTGCCATCTGATAGGCGTGGTCCATCTCCTCCTGTGACTGCTTCTTCATCCATGTTGCGAAGCCCGTGAAGCCCTCTTTATCGAAATAGAAGGCCATAGAGAGATAAAGATTGGCCGACCAGATTTCTCTTGCGATTTGCGCGTTGATAGCGTCTTGCAATTTTTGTGTAATCATAATGCTAAAGTTTTATTATAAATGAATGTTGTCTTATTCTTATGTCCGACTGACCACAAAGATACAGCCATTTTCCCATAACCGGCAATCCGGCGGATATTATCTAACAAAGTTTAACTCGATATGACGTCTCTTATGTAATGGCGGCAATCATTTTTATGGAAGAGAGGCCTCCATCCGGATGGAGAGAGGCCTTCTCTTCGGGTGTCTTGCCGTTGAAGATTAGTTCTTGAAAACCAGCCGTCCGTCCTCCGCATCTATCGTGATGGGACGGTCGCGGTCCACGTCGCCGGCCAGCAAGCGCTTCGACAGGTCGTTGAGCACGTCGCGCTGGATGGCCCGTTTGACCGGACGTGCGCCGAACTCCGGGTCGTAGCCCGCTTCGGCCAGTGCGTCGATGGCCTCTTCCGTTATGCTGAGCGTGAACCCCTGCGGCGCAAGCATCTTCCTGACAGCGTCCATCTGGAGCCGCACGACGTCGGCAATCTCCTTCTTGGAGAGCGGCAGAAACATTATCGTCTCGTCGATACGGTTGAGAAACTCCGGCCGTATCGTCTGCTTGAGCATGGCGAACAGCGATTTGCGGAGCGAGTCAAGCCGTTCGTCCGACAGTGTGCCGCCGCTGCGTTCGGTCTCTTCGCGGATGAGTTGGCTGCCGAGATTGGACGTCATTATGATGATGGTGTTCTTGAAGTTGACCACGCGCCCCTTGTTGTCCGTCAACCGTCCGTCGTCGAGCACCTGCAAGAGTATGTTGAACACGTCGGGATGGGCCTTCTCTATCTCGTCGAAGAGCACCACCGAGTAGGGCTTGCGGCGCACGGCTTCGGTCAGCTGTCCGCCCTCGTCGTAGCCGACATATCCCGGAGGCGCACCGATGAGGCGGCTCACGCTGAACTTCTCCTGATATTCGCTCATGTCGATTCGCGTCATCATCGTCTCGTCGTTGAACAGATATTCGGCCAGCGCCTTGGCCAGCTCCGTCTTGCCGACGCCCGTCGTACCGAGGAAGATGAACGACGCAATGGGGCGTTTTGGGTCCTGCAGACCCGCACGGCTGCGGCGCACGGCGTCGCTCACGGCCCTGATGGCCTCGTCCTGACCGATGACGCGGCGGTGGAGCTCCTCTTCGAGGTGAAGTAGTTTCTCGCGTTCGCTCTGCATCATGCGTGTCACCGGAATGCCCGTCCAGCGGCTCACGACTTCGGCGATGTCGTCGGCCGTCACCTCTTCGCGTACCATCGCCTCGGCGCCTTGGGCGTCGTGCAGCTGGCTCTGGATGTTGCGGATGTCGTCTTCGAGCTCTTTCAGCCGGCCGTAGCGTATCTCGGCCACACGCTCGTAGTTGCCTTCGCGCTCGGCGCGTTCGGCCTCAAAGCGCAGCTGCTCCATCTGGAGCTTGTCCTGCTGTATCCGGTTGACCAGTGTCCGCTCGCCTTCCCATTTGGCCCGCCACTGCTTCTCCTGGTCGCGCAGGTCGGCGATGTCCTTGTCCAGCTGTGCCAGCTTGGCCGTGTCGTTCTCCCGCTTGATGGCTTCGCGTTCGATTTCGAGTTGCTTCAGCCGTCGCGTCGTCTCGTCGAGTTCCTCCGGCACGGAGTCACGCTCCATCCTCAGCTTCGCCGCAGCCTCGTCCATGAGGTCGATGGCCTTGTCCGGCAGAAAGCGGTCGCTGATGTAGCGTTCGGACAGTTGCACGGCGGCTATGCAGGCGTCGTCCTGTATTCTGACCTTGTGGTGGTTCTCGTAGCGTTCTTTCAGTCCGCGGAGTATGCTGATGGCGCTCAGCTCGTCCGGCTCGTCGACCATGACGGTCTGGAACCGGCGCTCCAGAGCCTTGTCCTTCTCGAAATACTTCTGATATTCGTTGAGCGTCGTCGCACCGATGGAGCGCAGTTCGCCGCGGGCCAATGCCGGTTTGAGGATGTTGGCGGCGTCCATCGCGCCCTCACCGCCGCCGGCTCCGACGAGCGTGTGAATCTCGTCGATGAAGAGGATGATGCGGCCTTCGGCGGCTGTCACTTCGTTGATGACGCTCTTCAGCCGCTCCTCAAACTCACCCTTGTATTTCGCTCCGGCTACCAGCGCACCCATGTCCAGCGAATAGAGCTGCTTGTCGCGGAGATTGTCCGGCACGTCACCGCGCACGATGCGCTGGGCCAGCCCTTCGACGATGGCCGTCTTGCCAGTGCCCGGCTCACCTATCAGTATAGGATTGTTCTTCGTCCGTCGCGAGAGTATCTGCAGCACGCGGCGTATCTCGTCGTCACGTCCGATGACGGGGTCGAGCTTTCCGGCGCGTGCCAGTTCGACCATGTTCTTGGCGTACTTCTCCAGCGACTGATAGTTGTCGTCGGCGCTTTGCGACTCGACCTTGCGTCCCTGCCGCAGTTCGTTGATGGCGGCCTGCATGTCCTTTTCCGTCAGTCCGGCATCCTTCATGATGCGCGAAGCAGTCGAATTGACAGTGAGCAGAGCCAGCATCAACGGTTCGACGGAAACAAATTCGTCGCCGTTTTTTGTCGCAATGTCCTGCGCACGCTGCAACACGCTGTTGGCCTCGTTGCTCAGATAGGGTTGTCCGCCGCCTTGCACACGCGGCAGGTGCTGCATCTCGTGGCTGACGAGAGCCTCGATCTGTTGTCCGTTGACTCCCGCTTTGCGGAATATGAAGCCGGCCACGTCGCGGCCTTTCGTCAGCAAGCCGTGGAGCAGATGCACCGGTTCGATGCTCTGCTGTCCGCCGGCCTGTGCCGCATTGACGGCTTCCTGCACGGCTTCCTGTGCCTTGATTGTAAATTTGTCTAATGTCATGTTTGTCTCCTTTCTTTAATAGTATTCTTGTTCTGCAAACAGAAGAGACAAACACCGTGCCCGAGGCGTCGCGGCTGTCATTTTGGCAGAGAAGGGTCCGGCCCCCTCCGACTCCCCCAAGGGGGGGAGAGACCTGCGGGATGAGGCATAACCAAGTAGGGGCGTGACTCGTCGCGACCGCCTCGTTGCCAACAGTTTTTGACTTATATATGGCGCGGTTGTTTATGTGTCATGGCGGCGGTCGCGACGGGTCGCGACCCTACTTGGCGGAGAATATTTCCCTGCCTTTTTTTAATTTAGCTCATATAAGTAAGAATATGTACACGCGCGCAAATCATCTCGCAGGCACCCTCCCCTTGGGGAGGGCCGGGGTGGGGCCCTATTTCATCTTGTCGAACCCTTCTCCGAACACACCGTTGCAGAACGACTGGGAGACGAGGGCGTTGGGGTCGATGTTGTTGATGGTGTAGAAGACTTCCTGCGACTCATATTTGCGGGCCAGAACGATCAGTATCTGCACGTCGTGTTTGGAGTACCATCCCTGTCCCTTGATGAGGGTTACGCCGCGGTTGACCCGCTTGTTGATGGTGTCGGCAATCTTCTCGTACTCCTTGGAGATGATAATGAACTGGACCGTCTGACGCGAACCGTTGATGACATAGTCGCAGACGTAGCTCGCAATCAGGGTGAAGGCTATACCGTAGACAATGGTCTCGGTGCTGTGGAAGAGGAAGTAGGACGAGCAGATGATGGAGGTGTCGATGAACTGCATGGCCCGTCCGAAGCTCATCCGGAAGTACTTGTTGAGCAGGGCGATGATGATGTCCGTGCCTCCCGTCGACCCGTTGTGGGAGAAGACGAGTCCGAGACCGGCACCGCCCAGCGCTCCGCCGATCAGGACGTGCATGAACTTGTCTTCGCCGGCCGTGATGATGGGTATCTGCTGGAACACCGGTTGGAGCAGACTGACCAAGACGGACATGATGGTCACGCCGATGATTGTGCGTATCGTGAACTGGCGGCTTAGGGCGCGGAAGGCGATGAGCAACATCGAGAAGTTGAGCACCCAGATGGATATACCGGCCGGGAAACCGAGCCAATAGTAGAGCAGGGCCGAAATACCGGCCACACCGCCCATAACTACCTTTTCGGGCAGGATGAAGGCGGTATATCCGAACGAATAGAGCAGGATGCCGAGTGTGATGAAGAAGAAGTCCTTATACTGCTGCTTCTTGCTCCTCTGCTTGATGATGTCGGTCAGTTTTGTCATGGCTTGACGTCTTTTGTTTGTTTAGTGCAAAGTTAATTCAATTTTCTGCGCTCACCAAACGAAAGCCTGTTTTTTTGTAAAGGGAAGTCTTTAAGGACCTTAAAGACGTTATCTATCGGAAGGACTTTGCCGCTCGATTGTAAAAATCGTTGCTAAAAAAATCCGGACAAACGAAAATGCGAGTATTTTGCCTCCGAATGGCCTCAAAATCATGTTCGCCAAGCGGCGGTCGTGCCGTAGCGGCCCCGCGAGGTTGCAACGGGGCTGCCGCGGGGTTGCAACGAGCGCCCCGTTGCAAGCCAACGGCGTGCTCGTTGCAGACCAACGGGGCCGCCGCGGCAATGAAAAAGCAACGTTTTGGGCCCGAAAAAGGCGCTTTTCGGCGCTGAAAAATTGCACAAATCGCGATTTCGCGGGATAACAATCTTACCGTCAGTCGGTTACACTTGCACGCGCTATTTTGCGATATTTGCGACCGTCTGATGTTTTTTTTGAAATAATGGCAAAATGGAGGCCTTTAAAGGCCTTTTTTAACACTTTTTGTTGGGAAAATTCAGAAAGTGTTGCGGAAAAGTAGGTTCGAACACTACTTGGCAGAGGATATAATGTGATAAACCCATTTGGACGCATCTATGTGGGGTAATCTCATTGAGGGCGTAGCAGAACTCCCACAAGTAGGGTCGCGACCCGTCGCGACCGCCTCCTTGCTAACTGATACAACACGTTCGATTGGCTTATATGCACGTCCCGTCAGACGATTGATTGTG
>JAFULM010000041.1 GCA_017483185.1 Prevotella sp.
AATGCTGGTAGAGGCAACAAATCCACCTCCGGAAGGGGAGGAAATAGACTAAGGGGGCTTGTCCACGCATACAAATAAGTCCAACTTCTATGTTTCAAGAGGTTGGACAAGATGTTTTATGGTTTAGCGGACAGTAATAATATATAAATAAACAGGTGCACTGACATGAGCCGGACTCATGTCAGTGCACCTGTCCGTTGTCATCCGGTCGTGCCCAAACCACGTCTTTTTAGACCTACCGCTCCATCATGGCCAGCTCTATGTCATGTTCCTTGGCCATTCGCCGGAGGTTGAGTATGGCGTAGCGCATACGGCCGAGGGCGGTATTGATGCTCACACCGGTGATGTCGGCTATCTCCTTGAACGACAAGTCCTGATAGAAGCGCATGTAGACCACCTCACGTTGGGGAGCGGGCAGACTGTCCATCATGCGGCGCACGTCGTCAAAGACCTGCTCGTTGACGATCTCGCACTCCCGACTGACGTCCACGATGGAGTTGACCCTGAGATTGCTCAGGTCGTTGTCTTCGGTCGGTTCGACAATATGCTCGTTGCGCTGGAGACGATACCAGTCCATGATGACATTGTGGGCGATGCGTGTTACCCAATAGGAGAACTTGCCGCTATCGGTATATTTGCCTTCCTGGAGTCTGGATATGACTTTGACGAAGGTGTCCTGAAAGATGTCATTGGCCAGTTCCTGGTCACGAACCACGAACATTATATATGTAAAGAGTTTGGACTGATTGCGAGCCAACAACTCATCGAAGGCTTTGTTGTTCCCTCCGACATACTGTAAGGCCAACTCTTCGTCGGTCATACATCCGAATTTATTCATACCTAATAGACTTTAAAACCAAGTAAAATCTCCGTCGATAGGCGTTACAGTATTTGTTAAATTGTTATTGAATCATTGATTATCATTGCAAAAGTATATAAAATAATCTGTTCCGCCAAATTATTGTACGTTAAAATTTCAACCTGCAAATCCAGACACAGAAAAAACATGGGCCGACAGAGCGTCGATGGAGAAAATGTTAAATTCAGAATAATTCTTACAAACGCCCTTCATTTTAACACGAATTTTCCACGAAGTAGTCCCTCGGCCTCAAATATGCGAGTTTTGCGCGTGCATCTTTTTCTCCCTGACGACCAGTACGTTAGGACAAAAATCGTGAAAGTGTGCAACATTTTTGCCGATTTTTCCGAGCCGTAAGGGCCTTACGGCCTTACGACGGGGCCCTCGTTGCATCGCAACGGCGTGCTCGTTGCAAGCCGGCGGGCATGCCGTTGCAGACCAACGGGGCCCTTACGGCAAGACGACCGACAAAATGTTGGACGTCAAAAGAGACTTTTCGGTCGGATTACAACGTTTTTGGACAATTTTTCGCGCGTTGCGAAATGTTAATTTTAACAATCATTTTCTGACAAAATCATCATTCCGACCACTGACTGTCCAGACTGGTAAAAGACGGCGGATGAGGACGGCGGAAATATCAAAAAGGCAGAAACAAAAAAGAGGTTGGCGCAGGACGCTGCCAACCTCGGAATCTGATAAGGGTCATCGACAACATGGATGCAATCTTATCTGAGGCAAATATAAGGTTAAGTAACATAAAAAACAAATTTTTTAAGTTAAAACATGAAAAATAGCAAGGTTTTTGTCGTTTACAGTGTGTTTTATTCTTAAAGCGCCGGTAACGGACAAAAAATTGGTGGAAACCACCTGTTTTTTAGTGTTTTCGATACACAAAGACACAATTTGTCACATTTTCATTAGATACTCAGGAATATTTTGACTAAATTTGTGGTCGAGAATCTCGTTTCGGATACTAACAACCGATACCGAGAAAGCATTTTGGAAAAAATCAATTGACAAACGAACATACATGGCAAAGCTATTTGTACCCGGACGGCTGTGCCTCTTCGGTGAGCACACCGATTGGGCGGGACACTATCGGACGATGAATGCCGACATCCTGCCGGGTGCGGCCATCGTGACCGGTATAGAACAGGGAATATTCGCCGAAGTGGAAAAATCATCCATCTTTGAGATGACCAGCGAGGCACCGGAGATAACGGACATGTGGCAGGACTTCTCCTGTCGGATGAACGACACGGAACTGAAAAGCATCGCAAAATCCGGTTCGTTCTTCAGCTATTGCGCCGGCGTGGCGTCATATATGTTGGAATGGTATAAGGTGGGAGGCGTGCACATCCATCTGACGGGCATGACACTGCCCATGAAGAGCGGCCTGTCGTCCAGCGCGGCCATCTGCGTGTTGGTGGCAAGGGCGTTCAACATCCTCTACAACCTCAACCTCAACACGATGGGCGAAATGAATATCGCCTATCTCGGCGAACTCCGGACCGCCTCACGCTGCGGACGACTGGACCAGGTCTGCGCCTTCGGTGTCAAACCGAACCTCATGACTTTCGACGGAGACGAAATCAGTGTCACGTCCATCAATGTCAAGAAGACGCTCCACTGGGTCTTCGGAGACCTCTGCTCCGAAAAAGACACCATCAGGATATTGGCTGACCTCAACAAGTCTTACCCTTTCGCATCGACCGAAGGCGACCGGCTGCTCCACGAAGCACTCGGTGTGCGCAACCACGAAATCATCGACAAGGCCATCAAGTATATAGCTGAAGGTGAGCTCGAACTGCTCGGACGGCTCATGACTGAGGCCGAAGAGCTGTTTGACAAACAGATTGCACCCATGTCGCCAGCCCTTTGGGCACCCAAACTCCATCACTATCTCAACGACCCGGAGGTCAAACGGCTGACGTACGGCGGCAAAGGTGTCGGTTCCCACGGCGACGGCTCCATACAGTTCCTTGCCAAAGATGCCGAGTCGCAGACACAGCTGGTCGACTATCTCAACGGACAGGGACTGCGCGTATGGCCGTTCACAATCCATCCCGTACACACCGTGCGACGGGCCATCATCCCAGTGGCCGGCTTCGGGACACGCCTCTATCCGGCAACAAAGATTCTCAAGAAAGACTTTTTCCCCATACCATGCGCCGACGGAATGGTCAGGCCGGTGATATTAATACTCTTGGAGGAACTCATCAGAAGCGGCATCGAGGATATATGTCTCGTGCTCGGTTCTGAAGAGGAACGCATCCAGTATGCGGAATTCTTCGAACGGGAACTCACCGAAAGCCATCTGAAGAAGCTGAACCCGCAGGCACGCGAATACAGCAACCGCATATTGGACATCGGAAAACATCTGCATTATGTCTATCAGCGCGATAAGCGCGGCTTCGGACATGCTGTCTATCAGACGGCCGAGTTTGCCGGCAACGAACCGGTACTGCTCCTGCTCGGTGACACGCTCTATCGAAGCCACTGCGGAAAGACTTGCACGCTGCAACTCATCGAAGAGTACGAACGTTACAACAAGCTGACGGTGAGCATCCACAAGATTCCGGCACAGGACGTCAGCCACTACGGAATACTCAGCGGAGTGTGGGAAGACAAGGAAAAGAGAATACTCAACGTGTCCGCAATGACCGAAAAGCCCAAACTCAGCTATGCCGAAGAATATCTGGCAGTGACAGAAACGGACGGCAGCAAGGGCTACTACTCTGTCTTCGGACAGTACATCCTGACACCGGATGTATATGATCAGCTGGCTGACGACATCCGCGAGGCCGATGAAAAAGGTGACATGACGCACGAAATAGAACTCACCACGGCGCTCGAAGCGGTCAGAAAAAAGAACGGAATGATCGGTGTGCGAATAAACGGAGAAATGTTTGACATGGGCAATGCCACGGCACTGCGCAACACTGTCATACACTTCCCGGAAGCATAACTGAATGTGAAATAACAGAAAGGCAAAAATGTAATTGCCAAAATACAAAAACGCGAAGACGCAAAGGCTTGCTTTTACCTTTGCGTCTTCGCGTCTTTAGTATGATCGTCTTGCTACTTGATTCTCAAACAGCCGGTCTTGACATATCGGCAGACTTCAGAATTGCCACCACTTCTTCTTCGGCTTGTTGACATAGTCACCACGCATCGACCCGGAAGAACCGGCCTCGGCCTCTGACAATATGTCATGCCACGTGCGGTTATTGCGTATCATGTCGTAGATTACGCCCCAGTCAGGCAGTCCTCCGATATTTCTGTCGTCGATGAAGAGGTCCACTTTCAGTTTGCGGCTATAACTCTTGTTGTGCTCCTTAATTTCCTCGGGATAGTCACGGTTGACCGCATAAAATTCCACACCGCGTTCGCGACACCACTCCACGGCCTCGTCGAGCAACTTGCCCTCACGTACACTCCACAAGATGAGCTTGTGATGGTCACGGATGAGCATCTTCAGTGTTTCGATGGCAAAAGGCAACTCCTCGCCAATCTCCGGATAGCGGTGGGTGACAATGGTTCCGTCAAAGTCTACTGCGATTGTCATAACTTAATAGATTTATCTTCCTTATTACCATAGTGACTGTTGGCGTAAGTGCCGTATGTATATCCGCCATAGTTGTTCTTATAGGTATAGTGACCGTACGAACTGTAACCGTAGTAGTAGCTGTGCTTCTTCTTGGACATGTCGATACCGTTGAGGACGTAGCACATGTTGGGCAGCTTCTTCTCGGCATGCAGTCTGTTGAACAGTTCAAAGGTCGACTTAGGCGTATAGTCGGCGCGGCAGACAATAACGGTGACATCGGCCAACTTGCCAATCTGCAGCGAGTCGGTCACCAATCCGACCGGCGCCGTATCCATGATGACATAGTCGTATTCTGTCTTGAGAGCCTCGACGATGTTGTCCAAGTTCTTGCGGGCCAGCAACTCAGTCGGGTTCGGAGGACAGGGACCGGCTGCCAGAACGTCGAGATTGGCGCTGACGCCTGACGGACAGATCTCTTTGCGTATGTCATCCATCGTCAACTTGTCCTTCACGAGCAGATTGGTGACACCCACTTTAGAGCTTGACAAATTGAAGATCTTGGCCAAACGCGGTTTGCGGATATCCAATCCCATGACTATCACCTTCTTTCCGAGGGTGGCAAAGCTGACTGCAAGATTGACAGCATTGAAGGTCTTTCCCTCTCCAGAGGTAGAAGATGTGAACATGATAACCTTTTGATTGCCGTCAAGCATAAACTGGATATTGGTTCGCATCGCCCTGAATATCTCGTCAATCTGGTTGTTCTGGTTTTCACGGACCACGATACCGCTGCTTCCCTCTTCGTTTGAAAGGGCGACATCAGCAATAATCGGCAGTTTCGTCAGCTTAGCGACATCGTCATGTCCCTCTATTCTGAAGCGCATCATCTGTACCAAGTAGATGACGAGCAGTGGCAGACCGATACCCAACACCAATCCGACGAGCATGACGATGCTGCCCTTGGGGCTCACCTTTCCCTCCAAAAGGGGATAGTCAATGAGCTTGCCCTTGTCGGCGGTAGCGGACAGTGAGATTGAGTTTTCCTCGCGCTTCTGCAGCAACATCAGATAAAGACCGGACTTGATCTCCTGCTGACGGCCGATTTGTGTAAGGACACGTTCCTGCTCCGGGGCGTTGGCCACCTTATTAGTATATAACGAATACTGACGTTCGATGCCCTGCAACTGGATCTTAGCCTGATGACGGGCCTGCGAAAGGGCCGTGCGTATGCTGTTCTCGAGGTCATCGAGGGCAGAAGTAAGCGTCTGAACCTGCGGCGAAATCTCCGAAACTGTGCGCAACATGCGGTTGCGATCCAACACCGACTGGTTGTACTTGTTGATGAGTGCCGTCGACGAGACATCCGTCAGACCGACGTTTGAAGGAATAATCTGATAGCGGTTGGCCGGATTGTCAACGTATTCGCGGAGGAAATCGAGCATCTGTATCTGTGATTGGGCCTCCGAAAGTTTGGTCGAATACTGGCTCGTCTGGGCCAGAGTCTCCGTCGCGTCAAGCTTCATCTGGGTCAGATTGTTGCGCTTCTTGTACTTTTCGAGTTCGGTTTCGGTCACTCCCAGTTCAGCACTTATCTTCTCCAAACGTCCGTTGATGAACTCTTCCGTCTTGACGGCAATCTCGTTTTTGTCCGCATTTGCCTGTCGGTTGTAGCAGATGGCGAGCTGCTCGAGGAAGTCGACCGCCCTCTCCTTGTTGTAGTCCTGCACTGTGATGAGAGCGATGGAGGTCTTCTTGGATGTTGGTTCGACCGTCATTGACTTCTCATAGCTCTTCGCCACAGCCATCGGGGGATAGACAGAGACATACAGATCCTTCGTCCATTCGCCTTCAAATTCAGGATTTTTTGTGAATGTGAGCGTTCCGGCCGTCGTCTTACAGCTTGCCGGGAGAGTCGTGAATGACGTCTCGAAAGGTATCTCTTCCTCGCCGTCTTCGCTGTAAGTATATCCGCTGACTCCGTACTTATCGCCGTCTTTCGTTATCTTCATCTTTATCGGCAACATCGTTTCGTCCATCTTTTCAAGACTTGCGGGGTCTATGTCAACGTTAATGGCCTGTGTCTTATAGACGAGTTGCTTCTTGACAAGTCCTTTCTCCTTGTATTGCACATACAGACGGAGGTCTATCACTGTCTCACGCGCAAGGAATCGGCTATGGATAATCTCCACCTCATTTTCGATTCCGGCACTATTGGAAATGAAACCGAGGTCTGCCATGTTCTCAAGCATTTGGGAATTGCTATTCCGACGCTGGCTGTTGTCATCCTTGATAAGCA
The DNA here is from genome assembly GCA_017483185.1 of Prevotella sp. Taxonomy (GTDB): domain Bacteria; phylum Bacteroidota; class Bacteroidia; order Bacteroidales; family Bacteroidaceae; genus Prevotella. Next base: position 6,706 of record JAFULM010000041.1, read on the forward strand.
TCTTGACGGACGCCTGATATACGGGACTTTTGTACCGCAGATACAGGAACGCGCCGCAAAGGAAAATGATCAGCGATAGCACGAACCACTGCCAGTTGAGCAGGAAAATGGTCAGAATGGTCCTAAAGTCAAACGACGACTCCTCATTGTGGATGTCGACGGCTTCAACATTGGCCAATGTATCAATCTTGTTTGTATTTTCCATTGATGTACTATTTGTTTTATATATTCATGAGATATTTTCCGTAGTCATTCTTCATCATCGGTTCAGCCAGACGGTGCAACTGTTCCCGCGTAATCCAACCCTTTCGATAAGCGATTTCCTCGAGACAGGCGACCTTGAGACCCTGACGTTTTTCGATCACTTCGATGAAAGTGCTGGCCTCGCTCAGGCTGTCATGCGTGCCGGTGTCCAACCACGCGAAACCACGCTGCAAGGTCTGCACCTTAAGTTGTCCGCGACGGAGATACTCCTGATTGACCGACGTGATTTCCAGTTCACCGCGTTCGCTGGGCTTGATGTTGCGTGCGATATCCACCACGCTGTTGGGATAGAAGTAGAGCCCCACCACGGCATAGTTGGACTTCGGATGCTTCGGCTTTTCCTCGATGCTGAGACAGTTGCCCTCTGCGTCAAATTCGGCCACGCCATAACGTTCCGGATCATTGACATAGTATCCGAACACTGTAGCCTTGCCTTCCTTCTCCACGTTGTCGACACACTGGCGCAACATTCCGGAGAATCCGCTGCCATAGAAGATGTTGTCGCCGAGCACGAGACAGACATCGTCGGTCCCGATAAAGTCGGCACCGATAATGAAAGCCTGGGCCAGACCGTCCGGAGACGGTTGTTCCGCGAAACTGAAACGGACGCCCATATCACTGCCATCACCCAGCAGACGACGGAATCCCGGGAGGTCATCAGGCGTACTGATAACAAGTATATCCCGTATTCCGGCCAGCATAAGGACAGATATCGGGTAATATATCATCGGTTTATCAAATATGGGTATCAACTGCTTGCTGATACCTTTGGTGATTGGGTACAGTCGCGTACCGCTGCCACCTGCAAGGACTATTCCTTTCATGAAATGAGGTTCTTATTGTTTGAAAATCGCTGCAAAGGTAAGAATTTATTTTAGTAATACCATATTATTTATAAGAGTTTTTAATCCGTTTGTACAGAAATATTCTTAACTTTGCAGACGGAAATAACAACAAGTGCCTGTCAGTGGCTCTGCTTTGCGGTCTGAACATCAGTCCCGAGGACAGTCCGGAACGGCACAAACAACGTCAAACATCATCATTATGAGTATATTTTCAAGACTGTTCGGCAAAAAGACCGAAGACCAACCGAAAGCCGGTGGCATGGAAGACTTCATGACCCTCATTCGTGTCTACTTCCAGGCAGCCATCGCAGCCGACCTCGGCATCAGCAATCTGGCCATGCTGCCGGATCTGAGAGTGTTCAAGACCACCCTGCGCGTACCCACCGTCAACAACAAACTGGGTGTGGGCGAGAGAGCCCGTTGCCGCAAGATGCTGAAGGAAATCTACGCTATGGACGACTCATTCTTTAAGGAAATAGACCAGAGTCTGCGCCGCAACTGCCGCAAGTTACAGGACGTCCAGATCTATCTCGTGCAGTTCCAGAACTTCAGTCAGGACCTCATGATGCTCATGGGCAACCTCATGAAGTTCAAGCTCCGGTTGCCGGGATTTATGAAAAAGGCCATGTACACCATGACGGAAAAGACCGTCAACGACATTTTCACAAAGAACGACTACACCGATCCGGGCGTACTGAAGACGGTGGTGGCCATCCGTGAATATGACAAACGACTCGGTTTCTCACAACGTTGGATCACGGACTTTGTCTACAAGGTCGTCATGCTCGCCAAGAAAGAGCCGAAACCTAAAGACGACGCTGCCAAATAAGACACACGGAGAGATTGCCCCGAAACAAAGGTAAGGCGCTTCAAAACGCAATGCCGGCACATGGTAGGGACATATTCTTGTATTTGTCCGTCAATTGAAACGGGCGGACAAATACAAGAATATGTCCCTACTTTGTGTATGAACCGTTGCCGAATTATACATGACCTTTGTGAATTGTGTCTGAACCTTTGCCGAATTGCTTACGAACCTTTACCACTCCCTCGCTTTTGTTTGCCGGCCGCCCAACCACAGACACGAAAACGAACTGTTAAAAACACGGAATAATCACAACAAAAAACCTCGATTTTAACATAAATTCTGCGCCAAGTCGTCCCTCGGCCTCAAATATGCGAGTTTTGCGCGTGCATCTTTTTCTCCCTGAGCATCACGACGTTACGACCGAATTTGCAAAAGTGTGCAACTTTTTCGCCGATTTTTTCGTGCCGTAAGGCCCTTACGGCATTGCAACGGGGCGCTCGTTGCATCGCGACGGGCACGCCGTTGCAAGCCGGCGGCAGCCCCGTTGCGGACCAACGGGGCCCTTACGGCAAGACCTCGGAGTTTTTTCGGTCGAAAAATGAGGCCCGAATGTCAAAATCGGAGCATTGTCGCCGTTTTTTTCGAGCGTTTTTCATGTGTTAAATTTGTGATATTTTCATGACATCTGCGAATGGACTTCATGACTATCATCGTAGGGCCGCGCCCCACCTGTTGATGTGCACTTGCCCCTTGTGTCACCACCTTTTTGCCCATATATCTGCGCAACGTCACAGCCGGTAAAGTTTTAAAAAACCTTAAAGAGCCGGGCGCATTACATATATTATGCAAAAAATGTAATACCTTTGTAAGATAAAGAGCGTTATGACAATGACTTCCAACGAACAGACTTTAGCGACGTTTCAGACTCGTGTCCGTCAGATGATTCTTCGGTTCCGACAGCTGAAGGAAGAAAACGACGAGCTATACGCCCTCCTCGACAAGAGCGAGAACGACATCAAGACGTTGCACGAAAAGCTGGATCAACAAGTCAAAGACTACAATTCGCTCAAAATGGCTAAGATGATCGAAATCACCGACGGCGACCTCGATGCCGCACGGACACGGCTGTCAAAGCTGATACGTGACGTAAACAAATGTATTACGATACTGACAGACCAAAAAACAGATTAAGCCATGGCAGAACAGAAGAGAGAAGACTTTCGAATACATCTCCATGTCTACGACGAAGAGATAGAGGTCGTCCTGTCGGACAGGACCGAAGAGGAATATTATCGTGCGGCGGCAAAGTTGATCACTGACCGCTACAACATATACGCACAGAGATATAAGGCTCACAAGAGCGACCACACGATTGCGCTGATGACGCTCATCGACGTCGCGCTGCAATATTCGAAAGAACGTGCCAAGAACGACACCGCACCCTATAATGATATTCTCAACAATCTGACTGCCGAAATAGAGGATGCCCTCGGAGAAAAGAAATGAGAATATTAACAATCATATTTATATAAATAAAATTTATGGAACTAACAATAATAATTGTTGCCGCCGTTGCCCTCATCATCGGAGGATTTGGCGGATATTATATGTTCCTCCATGTGATAAAGGGGAAGTATAATGAAATGGTTGCCTCTGCGGAAAAGGAGGCCGAAGTGATCAAGGAGAAAAAACTGCTGGAAGTGAAGGAGAAGTTCCTCAACAAGAAGAGCGAACTCGAGAAGGAGGTACAGATGCGCAACCAGCACATACAGCAGGGAGAGAACAAACTCAAGCAGCGCGAAATCTCACTCAACCAACGTCACGAGGAACTGGGACGCCGCAAGAACGAGCTGGACAACCTCCAGACACGCATCGACAACGAGAAGAAGTTGCTCCAGATGAAGAGCGAGGAACTCGAGAAGATGCAGCTGCAGGAGCGCGAAAAGCTCGAAGAACTCTCCGGACTCAGCGCCGACGAAGCCAAGCAGAGACTGGTGGAGACGGTCAAGGACGAGGCCAAGACCGAAGCACAGAGCTACATCAACGAGATCATGGACGAAGCCAAGCTCAACGCCAACGCCCAGGCACGCAAGATCGTCATCCAGACCATTCAGCGGGTAGCCACCGAGACGGCCATCGAAAACAGCGTCAGCGTCTTCCACATCGACAACGATGAGGTCAAGGGACGCATCATCGGACGCGAGGGACGCAACATCCGCGCTCTGGAGGCCGCCACAGGAGTGGAAATCGTCGTCGACGACACGCCCGAAGCCATCGTCATCAGCGCGTTTGACCCCATCCGCCGCGAGGTTTGCCGTCTGGCTCTCCATCAGCTTGTGGCCGACGGACGCATCCATCCGGCACGCATCGAGGAGGTCGTGCAGAAGGTCAAGAAGCAACTCGAGAACGAAGTCATCGAGACCGGAAAGCGCACGTGCATCGACCTCGGAATACACGGACTCCATCCGGAGCTGACCCGCATCATCGGCAAAATGAAATATCGCAGCTCATACGGACAGAACCTGTTGCAGCACGCCCGCGAAACGGCCAACCTCTGCGCCGTCATGGCATCGGAACTGGGTCTCAACCCGAAGAAGGCAAAGCGTGCCGGACTGCTCCACGACATCGGCAAGGTGCCTGACGAGGAGAGCGAACTGCCCCACGCACTCTACGGAGCCAAGATTGCCGAGAAGTATCGCGAGAAACCGGACATCTGCAACGCTATCGCCGCTCACCACGACGAGTGCGAGATGAACACACTGCTGGCCCCCATCGTTCAGGTATGTGACGCCATCAGCGGTGCACGTCCCGGCGCACGCCGTGAGATTGTCGAGGCATACATCAAGCGCCTCAACGACCTTGAAGCCATCGCCATGAGCTATCCCGGCGTGACCAAGACATACGCCATCCAGGCCGGACGCGAGCTTCGCGTCATCGTCGGCGCAGACAAGATGGACGACACCCAGACGGAAGCCCTGTCTGGAGACATCGCAAACAAGATACAGAACGAGATGACCTATCCCGGACAGGTCAAGATAACCGTCATCCGAGAGACCCGCAGCGTGGCTTACGCCAAGTAAGAAGGCACGGAAAACGCAAGACAAGCAAGGTGGAGCAAAGATTATAGTGTCATTGCTCCACCTTTATTTATAAAGTTTACATACATTATTAATATATAAGCCGGACTCAAACACGACTTTAAATCCGACCGATACATGAAAAGACATTCTTTCTTCACATTCGCCCTAATGCTTCTGGCGGCGCTTGCCATCGCCTGCAGCACCCACGAGGATGAACCGGAGGACAAATCCGATAAGTCCGACAGCAACTCCGGTTGGGCAGACGAGATTGTCCCCGAAGCCCCGCCACAAGGATACATGACCGTCGCCGAAGCAATCGAAGCGCCAATCGGCGAGCTGATCAACGTCCGCGGCTACATCATCGGCTCAACATCGCGCACCATCTACAACTCGATCATGGCCCCACCGTTCGAGAGCCGTTCGTCGCTGATATTGGCAGACCGCATCTTCCGTCCCGGCGACACACCCGACGAATATGACCCTTTCTACGAGGACGAACTCTTCCCGGTGTCGCTCAACGACTTCGCCGACACGAAGAGAGAACTCAATCTGGTCGACAATCCGCAGCACTGGCATCGCGTCATCTACATCTACGGCATGAAAACAAAATATCTTGGCATGCCGGGAATGAACAAGATAATGAAGTATGAGTTTGAAGACGAGATACAGTGAAAATCATGCGGAACAGCGGTCATAAAAAGGCGATAGCGTCACATTCCGGCAGCGAAAACGGTGTTTTTATACCAAAATGCAATAAAAACCGATTAAAAATTTGCATTTTAAAATATATTACGTATCTTTGCAAGCGTAAACATAAAGACATTTATATATAACATGAACTCAATGAACAATACATGGTGGTGGCGCAACTCGAGATTGAAATAGTCGCGGGGCACGCAGCCATGTATCTGTGAAAAGAAAAAGATAACAAAAAGGCTCGTCGCAAACTGCGACGGGCCTTTTTAAGTAAAAAACGGGCGGAAACCCGACAAACGAAGAAAGTAAACAAAAGAAAAAAGATATGGAAAAGAAAAAGACATTCCTTGTAGACGAAAGGGGATTCTATGGCGAGTATGGTGGAGCTTACGTACCGGAAATCCTCTATGCGACGGTGGAGAACCTGAAGCGCAGCTATCTCCCGATATTGGAGTCAGAGGAGTTTCGCAGCGAATATATGCAGCTGTTGAGAGACTATGTCGGACGCCCGTCGCCGCTCTATTACGCACGCCGGATGAGCGAGAAGTACGGCTGCCGGCTATATCTCAAGCGTGAGGACCTAAATCACACGGGTGCCCACAAGATCAACAACACCATCGGCCAGATTCTTCTGGCCAAGAAGATGGGCAAGCGCCGCATCATCGCCGAGACGGGAGCCGGTCAGCACGGCGTGGCCACGGCCACGGTCTGCGCCCTGATGGACATGCCTTGCGTGGTCTATCAGGGGGCGCTCGACGTCGAGCGCCAGCACACCAACGTGGAGCGGATGAAGATGCTGGGAGCCGAGGTGAGACCGGTGCGCACGGGAAACATGACGCTCAAGGACGCCACGAACGAGGCCATACGCGACTGGTGCTGCCATCCGCAGGACACCTTTTATATAATAGGGTCGACAGTTGGTCCTCACCCCTACCCCGACATGGTCGCACGACTGCAGAGCATCATATCGGAAGAAATCAAGGAGCAACTCAAGGAGAAGATTGACCGCGATTATCCTGACTATCTCATGGCTTGCGTGGGCGGCGGGTCGAATGCCGCCGGAACGGTCTACCACTATATCGATGACGAGCGCGTCAGCATCGTGCTGGCCGAGGCCGGAGGACAGGGCGCCGACACGGACCACACGGCGGCCACGATACACCGCGGACGTTTGGGCATACTCCACGGCTCGCGCACGCTGGTCATGCAGACTCCCGACGGCCAGATCATGGAGGCTGAGAGCATCTCGGCCGGTCTGGACTATCCGGGCATCGGCCCGATGCACGCCAACATGGCGGCGCAACACCGTGCGACGGTCTACAGCATCAACGACGACGAGGCCGTGCGCGCCGCATACGAGATGACGCGCATGGAGGGCATCATCCCCGCCCTTGAGAGCGCCCACGTCGTGGCCGCCCTCGCGAAGATGGCATTCCGCCCCGAAGACGTGGTCGTGCTGACCGTGAGCGGACGCGGCGACAAGGACGTCGAGACATATCTGGCTAACAAAGAAATGGCAGGAGAATATGGACAGTTCTAAATTCACATACAAGACAGCGTCGCGCACCGTTCTTGCCGACCTCTACACTCCCGTCGGCGCATATATGCGTCTGCGCGACCTCTATCCGCAGAGCGCCCTGATGGAGAGTTCCGACTATCACGATTCGAACAACAGCCATTCGTTCATCGGCATCTGCCCCATAGCGAGCGTGGCTATCAGCCACGGTGAGGCCGTCTGCAGCTATCCCGACGGAAGCCGCACGGTGCGCGCCGTCAGTGACAGCTACCGTGTCGACATGGCCATCAACGGTTTTCTCGCCCGATTTGACGTCACGGGCGACGACGCCGGCGTCTGCGGACTCTACGGATATACGTCGTTCAACGCCGTGCGCTACTTCGAGCATATCGGTGTCAAGGACGCCACAGCCGACAGGAATGACGCTCCGGACATGATGTACCTGCTATATCGGGACATCATCATGTTTGACCACTTCAACAACAGCATGGCCGTCATCACACTCGGGGACGGCGAGGAAATAGACCTCATCCTGAAAGCGATGAACAAGGACAACACACGCTCATACGGATTCCATCCCGTCGGCGAGACGACATCGCCGCTGACGGACGAGGAACACAAGGCCAACATACGCCGCGGCATCGCCCACTGTATGCGGGGAGATGTTTTCCAGATTGTGCTTTCACGTCGGTTCGTCCAACGCTATGAAGGCGATGACTTCAAACTATACCGCGCCCTGCGCTCAATCAATCCCTCGCCGTATCTGTTCTACTTCGACTTCGGCGGCTTCCGCATCTTCGGCTCGTCACCGGAAACTCACTGCCGCATCGAGGGACGTCGCGCCTACATCGACCCGATAGCGGGAACGACACGCCGGACGGGCGATGCCGAAACAGACCGGCGCAACGCCGAATATCTGCGCAACGACCCGAAAGAAAATGCCGAGCACGTCATGCTGGTCGATTTGGCCCGAAACGACCTGAGCCGCAACTGCCACGGCGTGAAAGTAGACTTCTATAAGGACATGCAATACTACTCCCACGTCATCCATCTCGTCTCCCGTGTCAGCGGAGAACTGGACGCAGGGGCCGACCCCGTGAAGGCGTTCATCGACACCTTCCCCGCCGGGACACTGTCTGGAGCGCCCAAGGTGAGAGCCATGCAGCTGATAAGCGAATACGAGCCTCACTGCCGCGGTGCTTACGGAGGCTGCATCGGATTCATCGGACTCAACGGCTCGCTCAACCAGGCCATCACCATCCGCACCTTCGTATCACGCAACGGAGAACTGTGGTTTCAGGCGGGAGGCGGTATCGTGGCCAAGAGCGATGAGGAATATGAACTTCAGGAGGTCAACAACAAGCTCAGAGCGCTCCGCAAAGCGATAATGATGGCCGAAGACATGTAGCTTTTCCATTCATCATTCCCATCATTCCCATTACTCCCATAAACTCCCATCCCTCCCATAAAAAGAAAAGACGATATGAAAATAGTCATCATAGACAACTACGATTCCTTCACATACAACCTCAGTCATCTCGTGAAAGAGCTTGGCGCCGACGTCACCGTACTCCGCAACGACCGCTTCGAAGTCTCCGAGTTTGAACGTTTCGACAAGATTATTCTCAGCCCGGGACCGGGAATACCCTCCGAAGCCGGCCTGCTCATGGACGTAATACGCACATACGCCGGCCGCAAACCGATGCTCGGCGTTTGTCTCGGGCACCAGGCCATCGGCGAAGTGTTCGGCGCAAGGCTCGAGAACCTGAGCGATGTGTTCCACGGCGTGGCTACCGAAGGCACCCAACATGGCAACGACCCAATCTTCGACGGGCTGCCACGGCGCATAACGATGGGCAGATACCATTCCTGGATTGTCAGCAAAGAAGCGTTTCCGCCTTGCCTTGAGATTACGGCAGAAAGTGACGAAGGCCAGATCATGGCTTTGCGACACCGCGAATACGACATCCACGGCATCCAGTTTCATCCCGAAAGCGTGCTCACGCCGGAGGGACGCGCCATCGTCGGCAACTGGATGAACGGCGACACCCATCCCGCCAATTAATCCCATCAATCCCATAATCATTCCCATTACTCCAATAATCATTCCCATCAATCCCATAATCATTCCCATCACTCCCATAATCATTCCCATTATGAAAGAAATTCTCAACCGAATACTCAACCACGAGGAGCTGACCCGCGAAGAAACGAAAGACATCCTCGTCGGAATAACAAAAGAACAATATCCCGCCGAACAGATAACGGCGCTACTGACCGGTCTTCAGATGCGCGGCATCACCGTCGACGAACTGCTCGGTTTCCGCGACGGCATACTCGAGACAGGCGTTCCCGTACCGCTTGACTGCGAACGATATATCGACGTAGTCGGCACGGGTGGTGACCGGAAGAACACGTTCAACATCTCCACGACGGCCTGTTTTGTCATTGCCGGAGCCGGATATAAGGTCGCCAAGCACGGCAACTACTCAGCCACGAGCATCAGCGGAGCATCCAATGTCATTGCTTCCCACGGTGTGAAGTTCACCGACGACATCGACCGTCTCAACCGTTGCATCAACGAATGTGGCATCATCTACCTCCATGCACAGCTTTTCGCCCGTGCAATGAAGTTCGTAGGCCCCATCCGAAAGTCCCTCCAATTTCCCACATGCTTCAATCTGCTCGGCCCCATCGTCAATCCGTCGAAGCCCCAATGCCAGCTGCTCGGCGTGGCGACGCTCGACCAGATGCGCCTATACAGCAACGTCTACCGTAAAATCGGCATCGACTACGGCATTGTCAACAGCATCGACGGCTACGACGAGATCTCCCTCACGGGCGATTTCAAGGTCACGACCAACATCTATGAGCGCATATTCTCTCCTCAGGATCTCGGATTCGACATTGCCCGACCGGAAGAACTGGTGGCCGGAGCGACCGAAGAGGAGGCCGCCCGCATCTTTGACAACGTTCTGTCGAATACAGCCCTGCCCGCACAAAAGAACATTGTGCTGGCCAATGCCGCCTTCGGCATACAGGTTCTGGAACGCGGGAAAAAGTCCATCGACGAGTGCGTGGCCATAGCCCGCGAATCAATCGACAGCGGTCGCGCCCTGAAAACATTCCATAAGTTTGTCGAACTCAACTCTTAAGACATGAAAGACGTACTCGAAGAGATTGTTGCATGGAAGCGCATTGAGGTCGATCGGATGAAACAAGTACTGCCGGAGCGAGACATTCACGCCCGTGTCGAGCGCTTGCTCGGCAGCCATGTCCCCTCCATGAAAGCCGCGCTGACGGCTTCCGACTCCGGTATCATTGCCGAATTCAAGCGCAAGTCGCCCTCCAAAGGATGGATAAAGGAAAGCGGCCGGGCTGCCGAGATACCGTTGGCATACCAGCAAAACGGTGCCGCTGCCGTCAGTATACTCACCGACGAAAGGTTTTTCGGCGGTTGCGACGACTTCATCCGTGAGGCACGTGACGCCGGAGTGACCATACCTATATTATATAAGAACTTCGTAATCGACGAATATCAGCTGTTTCAAGCCCGCCTCTGCGGCGCTTCGGCGGTACTTCTGATTGCCGCCGACCTATCTAAAGCAGAATGTCGGCAGCTCACCCGCACCGCCCACGAACTTCAGTTGGAAGTTCTTTTGGAGATGCACAGCGAGGAAGAGACGGAATATGCGGACACCGAACCAGACCTCTGCGGCATCAACAACCGCAATCTCGGATCGTTCGTGACCGACGTCCAAAACTCATTCCGCCTCGCACAATACCTCCCCGCTGATGCCGTCAAGGTAAGCGAGAGCGGCATTTCCGACCCCGAGACCGTGCGAAGTCTGCGTCTTGCGGGCTACCGCGGCTTCCTGATAGGCGAAAATTTCATGCGCACGGACTCACCGGGCAATTCCCTTAACGACTTCATATCACAACTTCATCAACCCCAAAATCCACTTATATGATTATCAAAGTATGCGGTATGCGCGACGGAGCCAACATCCGCGATGTCATTTCACTTGGCATCGACTGGATTGGAATGATCTTCTGGTCCGGTTCTCCGCGCCATGTCAGTATGATTCCGACCCATGCCGGCATCATCCCCGATCGCGGTTCGCTCGACACCCAGTGTGCCGATAACAGTTTCAAACGTGTCGGTGTCTTCGTCGACGACATGCCACAGACCATCATCACCCGCGTCGTCAACTACCGTTTGGATCTCATACAGCTCCACGGCAACGAGACACCGACGATGATTCGCAACCTCCGCGCAACACTCGACCCGGACATCCGACCGGGCATAAAGTTCATAAAAGCCATCAGCGTGGCCTCGCCCGAAGACATTGCTAAATACCACGACTATGAAGATTGCGTCGACTACTTCCTGTTCGACACCCGTTGCGCATGCGTCGGAGGCAGCGGTCGACAATTCGACTGGTCAATATTGAACGGCTATGACGGTTCGCGGCCGTTCCTCCTAAGCGGCGGCATCGGTCCAGACGACGCCAGTATGGTTGCCAAGTTCACTCATCCCATGTTCGCCGGCATTGATCTCAACTCGCGCTTTGAGACAGAGCCGGGCATGAAGGATGTCACACTGCTCAGCAAATTCATAAGCGAAATAAGATATTCCGGAAATAACAACAAACGATATGAACAAGATCAATAAACTATTTTCAGAAAGTAAGGACCGCAAACTGTTGTCACTTTACTTCTGCGCCGGCTGCCCCACGCTTGACGGCACGGCCGATGTCATACGTACAATGCAGCGCCGCGGCATCGACATGATTGAAGTCGGCATACCGTTCAGCGACCCGATGGCCGACGGGCCGGTCATTCAGAGTGCCGCCACGTGCGCATTGCGCAACGGAACGAGCCTCCGTCTGATATTCAGTCAGCTGAAAGAGATAAAGGACGAGGTCCACATCCCACTCATACTGATGGGCTACTTCAACCCCATCATGCAGTACGGAGTGGAGAACTTCTGCCGCAGTTGCGTCGAGTGCGGAGTTTCCGGAGCCATCATCCCCGACCTGCCGTTCAAAGACTACATGGAAGAAGTCAAACCGGTTGCCGACCGTTACGACCTGCGCATCATCATGCTCATCACCCCCGAGACAAGCGAGGAGCGCATACGCTTCATCGACGACCATACCGACGGCTTCATCTACATGGTCTCTTCGGCCGCCACTACCGGTGCGCAGAAGAGTTTCGACGAAACCAAACAAGAGTATTTCCGCCGAATCAACGCCATGCAGCTCCGCAATCCACGCATGATCGGCTTCGGCATATCCAACCGTCAGACGCTCGAGAGTTCACAGCAGAATGCCGCAGGAGCCATCATCGGCAGCAAGTTCGTCACACTGCTCAACGAGAGCAAAGATGCGGACGAGGCGCTGGACAAGCTCTTCGACGCACTAAGTAAATGAAGAACGAAGAGTGAAGAATTTGCTGCCGCCGTTCGGATGGCAGATTAAGCCAAAAGAGATTATATTCAAACGCAAAGACGCGAAAGCGCAAAGGACAATATCAAGCCGGTTCCTTTGCGCTTTCGCGTCTTTGCGTTTAATCCGCCCCACTTCAAACGGCGGCAGCAAATTCTTCACTCTTCGTTCTTCATTTCCTTCGTTTTCACCTCCAAATACTTTATTCTCCTCGTGATATTCGACAGCGGCACGGCAAAGATGAGATAAGTCCGTCCGCAGATGCTGACAGTCTTATATTTTTCCGCCGGCATCTCATAGACATCACCCCTGTATATCAGGAAACGCTTGTAAAACGGTATCGTTTCCGGCCGCTCTTCGTTCAGTATAAAGCGCAGCGAAGCGACCCGTCGGCCCTGCGGGAGACGCATCACGGCTATGTCGCCGCGGCTGTCCGTGGCCAAGCGCGCGTATGCCGCCGTGTCGTTTTCCATCTTCTCCACCACATCTTCAGGCAGATAGATCACCCGCCGCTTACCGTAGAGGGCGGCCGCACTGCGCAGATTGATGTCGTCGGCATCAAAACCCTGATAGCAGGTGTTGAAACCGAACACCACCGAAGGCAACACATATCTGTCCACAAGAGCGTCAAACATCGCCGAACCGGTCTTGCGGAGCAGACGGACCTTCACCGTTTCGGTCGAAACATTCTGTTGTTGAACCATCTGATAGCGATAGTTGCGACCGTTTTCCCATGCAGCACCAACCACGGCCACCGTCACTGCCGTCATTATCGCCACACCGCCGACAGCCAACACCCGTCCCTTACGCCACGGAGCGAGACTCACGAGCAGACTCACGAGCAGTAGAGAAGAGAGAAAATCGAGGTGGAAGCACACCCTTTCGGCCGTCTGACCGCAAACAAAAACAAGCCCGGCCGCGGGCAACAGCGCACTATAAACCACATAGTGACGCCGCAATTCGCCAGAAAGGACATCCCGTCGTCTGAACCAAGCCACGGTCGCAACGGCCAAAAGCAACCACGTGATGCGCATGGAGAAGACGAGATTCATCCCTCCGATGACAATCCTGATCAAAAACGGCATACCGCCGGTGTCCGCCCGCCCTATCGTTGCGGGAGAAAAGGCACACAGCATGGAACCTGCGATAAAGCCCACCACGGCCGGCAAGGCCGCACTCGACGCCACCCTGTGGCGTTCCTTCACCATCCAGACCGCCAGTCCGAAAGACAGCGGGAGCGTCAAGGCCTCGTGTGTCCAGCCCGCGAGCAATGCCAGAGGAGCGGCAAGATAGGCGGCTGCAGTGAGTCGTCGCCGCTCCACCTTATAAAAATATGTGAGAAAGAGCAGCACGCATACTGCCGTCCACATGTAGTTGACGCACCCCAACGTCCACAGGAACACGTCGCGAAAGCCCGGCATGAAGACATAAAACAGAAAGACAAAGAGGAACACGGAGATACTGAAATCCGACCGGGACCGGTTTCTGTCCGTTCGCCGCGCACTGAAATAATATTGTCGTCGGGAATAGTCCACAGTGACAAACCGTGCACTCAACAGGATCAGCACGCAAAAGAGCACCGTGTTGACGACGTCGGCAACGTCCTCGCCGACGAAAGCCATGACAGCCTGCGCCACTGCGTGCACCACGATGCGCCCGTTGGTGACAAAATAATGGACTCTCTGCGACTCGATGATGTCGCCCCATGACGTGACCGGACGTCGGGTCAACGTCAGATCATTCTCGTCTTCGACCCACACACAGCGATAGACGACGTCGTCCATCAGCGTGAGCGGTGTCATGCGGTTGAGAAACAACATCACCGCTGCCGTCACTACGAGCAAGAGCCACGCCCATCTGGTCTTCATACGCCTTCCTTTTCTGATATTATGTATGCGGGACGATGTTTCGTCTCAATAAATATGCGGCCGAGATATTCGCCGATGATGCCGAGCGAGAACAGCTGCAGACCGCCGAGAAAGAGCACCACGATGATGAGTGTCGGAAATCCCTGGACGGGATCGCCATAGATGAGAGTTTTGACGAAGAAGTAGATACTGTAAGCGATGGCCGCCACCGACGACGCCAGTCCGAGTATGGTGGATATGCGCAACGGTGCGACGGTGAAAGAGGTGATGCCGTCAATGGCCAGATTGACCAGTTTCAGCAGATTCCACGACGACTTTCCGGCGGCACGGTCCTGCTGCTCGAATGTGATTTCCGCCTTACGGAATCCCATCCAGCAGAACATACCCTTCGTATATCGCTGCGTCTCCCGCATGGTCCGCAGAGCCTCGACACATTTGCGGTCCAGCAGCCGGAAGTCACCGACATTCTCCAGCACCTCCACGTCCGTCACCTTCTGCAACATCCGGTAGTAGAGCAGAGACAGGCGGCGGCGCCACCACGGTTCGCGTCCGCGCGTGATGCGTCGCGCATAGACATCCTCATAGCCCTCTTCCCACAGACGGAGCATGTCGGGGATGAGCGACGGCGGGTGCTGCAGGTCGGCGTCGATTATGACGAGACAGTCGCCGCGGGAGTTGTCAAAACCGGCCAGCATGGCACTCTCCTTACCGAAATTTCTCGACAGACTCACGTAGCAGACCCTGACGTCCGACTGTCTCAGTCCGCGCATCACGCCGAGAGTGTCGTCACTGCTGCCGTCGTCGACCAGAAGTATCTGCCACATATATTCGGTCTGACTGTCCATCAGCCGCCGCAATTCGCCGTAGAGCAACGGCAACGATGCCTCCTCATTATGACAAGGCACGAGTATGGTCACTTTCTTCATTCTTCACTCTTCTTTCTTCACTTTTCACTCTTCACTCTCTTAAACACCAGCCGGACCAACAGGAAGTTGACCGGTATGGCCACGGCATAGACGGGTATGGGGACGAGCCACTCCGGCACCCCGACCCACATCCACACGTGAAAGAGCGTGATGTGGATGAGATAGTTGACACCGTGGGCCGCACAAAATCCGACACCGTTTTTGACCGAGGTCCGGCTGCGGAAGGTGTAGCGTGAGGACAGCAGATAGTTGAAGACGAAACTGACGACATATCCGATCGTATATGCCACGCCGTCGGCCATGCACCCCAACAGCACCAGATATATGCCGTAGTGTATGGCTGTGGCCAATGCTCCGACCACAACAAAACGCACCATCTCTCCCCGTGTTTCCTTGCCAATCATATCCGGATGTCTTTGCCTTATGATTTTCTCAATCGCTCACGGGCGTCCTGTCCGACACCCGTTGCTTCCTGCAAACTTACACATTTTTTTTCGTTTACTGACCGGAATGATAAAAAAACATCGCTTTCACGGACAAATATGTAAGCGAAGCACCCCACGGACCCCACCCCGACCCTCCCCAAGGGGGGCCTACGGCGTGAAAGGCGCTCCACAAGTAGGGTCGCGACCCGTCGCGACCGCCTCGCGGTTTACACATAGACACCCATGTATATAATTCAACCAAACAGGTTGAACCGGTTGGTACGGAGGCGGTCGCGAC
>JAFULM010000042.1 GCA_017483185.1 Prevotella sp.
AATCCTTCTCTTCATAAGAGAGGTTGAATTTGAGGAATGATATTACGCCTGTTTGGCGATGAAGAACTATAAATATATAAAGAAATTATGAAGAAATTAGTGCTCTTATTTGCCGCTTCATTATTTGTTAGCGGTGTTGCTTATTCTCAGTCGACTAAAGAGATTAGGGAGGAACGTGAGGCTATTGCAAAAATGTCGAAAGCAGCCTTGAATGACAAGGCTACCAAATCTGCTCGTAAGGAAGCGAAAGAATTGAAGAAGGACGGATGGCTTTCGGCTCCGGGTGCTCTCCCTATAGACAGGCAGTTGGATCGTTCTTATCTTATGCAGTATGAATATGATGAAAATATGCTTCCCAAATATATTATGGGTGAGGCGATGAGTATAGGACGAAATTATGATGCTGCAAAGATGCAGGCATTTGAATTGGCAAAGCAAAATCTTGCGGGTCAGATTCAAACGGAAATCACTGCTTTGATAGAAAACACGGTGGCGAATGAGCAATTGGGCGCAGAACAAGCCGAGTCTGTGACCCGTAGTGTGATGGCGGCGAAAAATCTCATTTCCCAAAGTATTGGAAGAACAATTACAGTGGTCGAGGTTTATCGTACACTGTCAAATAAGAATAAGGAAGTTTTGTTGCGTATAGCCTATAACAGTAATATGGCGATGAGTGCGGCAAAGAAAGCTGTCAAAAAGGATTTGGAGCAGCGTGGTGATAATCTGCATGAAAAGTTGGATGAGATATTGGGTTGGTAAGATAACTGTTCTTTGAAAATAGCTGTTCAGCGGCTAAGGCGTTTTTTGTAGTAGGGAGTGCCCTTGTTGGGTGGCGAACTATTATATGATGGGAAGTGAGAAGTTTAACTATAAAATTATGTTAGTATGAAAAAACTGTTATTATCTTTAGCTTTTGTCTTTTCTTTCGTTCTGCATGTAGATGCACAGTATAAGATTGGGGATATCTACGATAAAGATGGGATTAAAGGTGTTGTAGTCAAGGTTGATGAAAAGGGCGAACACGGTTTAGTCATGTCTTTGACTGGATGCGGTGATCGTTGGTGTAAGAATGATGTAAAGACTGCTGTGGGCGCAACTAATGAAAATGATGGTGCGGCGAATATGGCGGCAGTCAAAAAGTATATCACAACAAAGAAGTTGTCATGGGACATGTTTCCTTTGTTCAATTGGGCAAAGGAATTGGGAGAAGGCTGGTATATACCGGCAAAGAACGAGTTGAAGACCATTGCAGAGAATATCAATGGTGGTAGTCTTGATAAATATAATCAGAAGAATTTTAAGGCTTTCGACAAAATCCTTAAAAAGAATGAAGGAAAGGGTATGATTGCAAACGGAATGGCAAAATCAAATGACTTCTTGACCATGTATTCTTCTACAGAATCAATGCAGAATATGGTAGTTACGCTTGAGTTCTCAGAGAGTGCCGGCAGTTCAATCGCTCAGCTCGGCCTTGGAAAATTTGCTCCCAGAAAGGGTGCATTGAAATTTGCGGATGGTCTGAAGAAAATGACCGGTGGAAAAACTTTAGGTAATCAATATTCTCGTGCCGTACATAAATTCTAAAGAACGTCAATGCTTATGAAATCTATAATCTTTAGTGTCCTCATGCTGTTTGTCAGCTTGAGTACTTTTTCCCAGACCGTGTTTGAAGGCGAAATCAACTATCGCAGTTTTGAGAACCACTCAAAGATGGTGAGAAAGTTTAGCAAGGGAATGAGTTATAATGGCGCACGTAATGTGAAAGTCATCATCAAGGGAAATAAGATGAACATCTTGGACGAATCTTTGCATCTTAACGTTCTCTTGCTTCCTGACGAAGATTGCTGTATCATATATAATGATCTTTTGAAAAAAGGATTGAAGTGCTCGTTCAGCAATTATACGTTGAGTTATATGTCTTCTTTTGGTCCGAAGTGTATTAATTCTACGCAGTCCAAGGAATATTCGTTTGAGCCGACAGGAGAGACCGGGACCTTTACGGGAGAAAAGTGCAAAAGGTATAAAGGACTTACCAAGTTGATTGTGTCCAATATGGAACCGAGCACGGTCACGAGTGATGTTTGGTGCGCTACGAAATATAAGGTAGATCCGATTTATCAATATTATCTGAATGGTCTCGGAGTCCCAGGTATAGCTATGAAATGGACAATCAGTTCTCATGCGAAAGTGCCTATCATCGGCAAGATGGATACGTTTGTCGCGACAGAGGTGAAGTCAATAATTCCAAGAAAAGTTGACGACTCAGAGATGCAAATACCTTCTGGCTACGAATTGAAAGAGACGGATTCGGCATTTAAGATGCTGAAGATATATGGTGATACAAAGAAGTATTTGAAAGCGAACAATATGTATCCGGCTGATGCCGAGAGTGACACGGAGGTTACTTATCAAATAGAAGAGTCATGGGATTTCTAAGATTCCGCATGAGTAGAATATGCATGGTTGGAGCATTTGTCGTGATGCTCCAACCTGCTTGTGCTCAGCAGCAAGATGATTACGAGTATGAGCGTGCCTCAATCTGCATGATGTTGATAAAACATCCTGCAAAAAAATTTGGCAATGAGATTCAGTATGTCTTTTCCCGCATGCAGATGCCTTCAAGATTCAACAATCATGACTTGGGAGTCCGTCTGGTCAGTTTTGCTGAAGACCGGGAGGCAACCAAAAATATAGAGTCTTTTGCCCGTCAGGTGGCTTTGGGCCGACGTCTCGTCGCCAAGTGGTTTGACCGGGACAAGACTACGGGCAAGATGGACATGAAGCTGATTCAGGAGCGCGGATTGTATAATAGCACAAAGTCGGATGTGAACATTGCCCGCAGTCAGTTTAGGGGAAAAGCCTTGCTTGAGGATGCCGGAGAGTTGTTGCTTCGCAATACGTATTTTGTCATGAATGACATCACATATGTGGACAAGTCCGTAGGATTCGGTATCTTCAAGGATGCGCTGAACGTTACGGCTAATTTAGCCTCGATATGGGCTGTCAATGTGGATGTGGCCAAATCTGACAATCCATTTGAGAACCCGTCGTTATCTTCCATTAATGCGAAGTTGGATGACCTGAAAGGATTTAAGGTAAAGATCAAATCCTATCTTTATAGACTTAAGTGGAACGATGATATCGCCAATCAGTTTTATTCCCAATACTATATTGACTCTGACTCATACGACAAGAAAAAGAAAGTCGGTTTTGAGAATGAGAAGAACTTGTTTGAACTGGAGTATGTCGGCATGGTGGAAAGCAGTCATGCCAATACGACGTTGAGTGGCACGACGACCAACGAACAGTTGGTGAGAAAAGTGTGCACACGTGCGATTGATAAAAATCTTGCCGATCTTCAACATCAATTTGTGGAATTCCGTATCAAGGCGCCCCTTGTTTCTACGGAGCCCATACGTGCCTATGTCGGAATGAAAGAAGATATATCGGAGACGTCCCGTTTTGAGGTTCTGGAGCGTTCGATAACCAAAGACGGCAAGATAGAGTACAAGCGTGTCGGTGTCATACGTCCGGTGAAAGGTGAAATATGGGACAACAGGTATTGGGCTTCTGAAGAAAAGACAAAAGAGTCTGTTTTGGGAGCGACGACTTTCAGTAAAGTGAGCGGTGGTGAATTTTATCCCGGAATGTTAATTCGAGAAATCAGGTGAACGAAATGAAACTGTCAAAAATCTTAATCCTATGTGTCGTTGTCATTACGTCGTTGACAGTAAGGGCACAAAACACTACGTCTGTTCCTCGTTATGATTTGGTAAGCTATGGAACCGGAACAGACAATACGTATTCCGCCGAAATCTTTGTGTATCTGCCAAAACCCGACAAGGATGTGGACAACAGCATCCGTAAGTCTGCCGTGCACGGAGTGATATTCAAAGGATTGGCAGCAGGAAACGGTGGAATCGAACAACGACCGATGACCGACATCTCGACTGAAACAAAATTTGCCGATTTCTTTTCTTCTTTCTTTTCTGATGCCAAGCGATATTCCGATTTTGTTAATGTCGTGGATGGAACGTTGCGTGTGGAAAAAGTGGAAAAGAAGCTGTACCGTATTCGTGCGATAGTATCTGTTCAGGAACATGCTTTGCGCAAATATCTCGAGCAGCAACATGTCATAGAATCTTTTAACGACCTCTTCTGATGAAAAAAACGATTTTATTTTGCTTGTGCGTTATGACATCATTGTTTTTGTCCGCACAGAAGATGATGAAACCCAGCGTTATGGTTGTTCCCGGCGACGCATGGTGCAACAACAATGGTTTTATGCAACAGTCCGGCAAAGAGCGTTATCCCGATTACGCTCGGGCACTGTTGGAGGACCGTGATTTGAACAACGTGATATCCAGAATCAACATTATCATGGCCGACAGGGGATTTCCGTTGGAAAATCTTGAGACGGCACTGAAGATGCTTAAGACCGAGAACGTGGAGCGCAAGCTCTATACTGCTAAGGATGGCAGCTCGCTTCAATCTACGCCTCTCGACAAGTTGTATCGTGCGGCAGCTGCCGATATTGTGCTTCAGCTGTCATGGACAATCAACAAGACGGGTCCGAAATATTCCGTCACGTTCAATCTGCAGGCTTTGGACTCTTATACGACCAAACAGGTCGCCGGAGCCGAGGGCATAGGCGCCCCGTCTTTTTCGGCAGACGTTCCAACGCTGATTGAGGAAGCCGTCAATTCCCACATGAATAATTTTTGTGACAGATTGATGTGGCACTTCACGGACACACGTGATAAAGGCCGTGAGATATCCATTGATGTCATGTTGGGAAAGAGTGCCTCATGCGACTTCTCCACGGAATTTGATGATTATGAGCTTGCGGAGGTCATAACACGACAGGTTGCACGCAATGCCGTCAATCATAGTTTCAGCAAAGGCCCATCCACTGAGACTCTGCTTCAGTATCGCAGAGTGAGAATGCCGGTTGTCGATGCCGATGGCATACCGATGGATGCTTATGCTTTTGCAAGGCAGATAGGTCGTGCGTTGAAGAAGGCTCCATATAACCTCACGACCAAGGTCATTGCCAAGGGATTGGGAAAAGCAGTCGTCGTCATAGGTGAAGAATAAAGTCGTGTGAAAATGAGACAGATACTGTTCTTTTTATTTATTGTCCTTTTCTGTGCCGATTGTAAGGCACAGACCGTGGAGGCCGCTCAGGACTCCATCGAGATCACTTTTGCTGTTGTCACTCCCAAGGAGTGTTCCTTGACTTCCGTTCAGCGGAAGGAGCTCAAGCTCATGTTGGAGAAAGTCCTTGCGCGGACCCAGTCGGCTGGAGTGCCAAACAGGACCCCCTTTGTCATTGTGCCGGATGTGACAGTCAAGACCATTGACACGACGTCCGGTGCCAAAGAGACATTCACACTGATAGATGGCGAATTGTCGTTGGTCGTGAAAAATCAATATGACGGGAGTGTTTATAATGAAATTACCATCCCTCTGAAAGAACTGACGGAGACCGGACGTGTCGATGATCCCAAACTTGTGCTGATTCGGAAAATCAATCCACGGGACAGACAGTTTGTGCGTTTCGTCAGAACGACCAAAGACCGCATTGCCGGCAAATATTCCGGTAAGGTGGTTGACGTCCCATAACGTCGAAAACGAGGTTTTCACAATGCGCTTGTACAGGAGATGCTACATGCGTATGATACTGTATGGACCATAAAATGAGATCTTGCGATGAATGAAAGACGATTATATATATTAGTGCTGTTGGTCGGTATGAGCCTGTCCTTGTCGGCCCAGCATGTTGTGGACCGCAGCTCGTCCCGACGTCCCGATTGGTTCGGACAAGTGGTGGAAAACCATCTTGTCACTTCGGCCGTCGGCAGGACTATTGATGAAGCACAGAGGAAGTGTCTTGATGCGGTGAAAGTGCAAATGCTTGAGTCTGTCGCTCAAAATATAGAATACTCTACGGAGACGGTTGTCCAGCAGCTCACTCACAATCAGGACGTGCAATCGGACATCTCTTTCCGCCAAAGGAGCAAGACGGGCGTGGCCAATCTGCCTTACCTCTCGGGTGTGTCACTTGCCAAAGCCAAAGGCTCCTATTGGGAATGTGTCCGCGATGGCCAAAGTGGTGCGCTCAGCTATGTCTATTCTTTGCTTTATCCTTATCCGGAGTCCGAATATCAGTTGCTCAAATCCGAATTTGACAAGCTGGATGCGGCAATGACAGAGATCGTGCGGAGAGAAGAGGCGCGTTTGTCAGACGTCGGCAGCATAGACACGCTCGAAGCTGCCATCGCCAATCTTGAGATGGCGGAAAACTACTTTTTTGACCGGCATCGCAAGGATAAGGCAAGGGATGTGATCAAGAAGTATGAAAATGTTTTCGGACTGTTGAATGTCGAGAGCAAGCGGATTGATCGGTGCAAGTTCAGATGCTGGATCACATGGAACGGCAACGTGATGGAATGTTCGTCTCTACCCAAATGCAAGTCGGATGCGGCGACGAAAATCAGATGTGCCGTTGACGGCGGGAGCTATGTCATCACCTTTTCGGACGAGGACTGTATCGGTGATGACGACAATCGAATCGACGTGACGTTCCGATTTAAGACCAAAACACTCAAGCACGTACTACATTTCTAATTCTGATAAACTACAGCCTTATGAGCAAGAAGACCAATATCTGTTTTTCCATTAGCCTTTTTCTGCTGTCGGTATCCGTGCAGGCCCAAAACAACAACCCGCGTGCCGCTTATGACACATTTAAGAAGCAGGCCCGTCAGCGTTATGAAGATTTCCGCTCAAAGGCCAACAAGCAATATGCGGATTTTCTGGCGCAGACATGGAAGTCTTTCAATGTGTCCGCCCCTGTACCTAAGCCGATAGAGAAGGATGTCACTCCTGTCAAGTACGACGAGGAGTCATATAGGAATCATCGGAGGAGACCACAGCTGAAGGAAGGAGAGAAAGAATATGAAGAAGACAAGGACCACGGCAAGCATGTCGTTGTCGTGCATCATGGACGGGACGGCAAAGCGGTCATAAACGATGACGACGGGAGAGAAGCGGATGAGAAACTGAAGGAGGAACAGGACAAGAAGCAGAAGGAGGAACAGAATAAGAAACTGAAAGAAGAGCAAAAAGAGGAGCAAAAGAAAGAGCAAGACAAACGGGAAGACGACAACCGCCGGATTGAGATAGACGAGGTCATAACTCCTCCCGCCCCTCAACCGCAGCCCAAACCGGTGAGCCCTATTTATGAACAGGACGGTTCGCAAGAGTCTTTTCCAGTAACCTTTTTCCGGTTGACATGTCCTGTGAGGTTGACTGCCGGACAAAAGACCGGCTTGAAGGGAGTTGACGAACGCTCCGTCTCTGCCGCATGGAGCAGATTGTCCGAGAACGGTTACGACAATGCCATCCGCGACTTGTTGGAATTGCGTCTCAAGTATGACCTTTGTGACTGGAGCTACCTGTTGCTCATAGATCAGGTAGCACAGCAATTCTGCGGAAAAAACACCAATGAGGCCGTGTTGCTCATGGCTTATCTCTACTGTCAGTCCGGCTACAAGATGCGACTGGCGTCAGATGGCTCGCACCTGTACATGCTTTATGCCTCGCAACACATGATATACAATAAGAGGTATTTTTATATAAATGGAACAAGTTTCTATATTTACGGCGATTGCAATGCCTCTTCTTTGCACATCAGTGATGTCTCATTCCCGTCGGAGACTCCTCTGTCGCTGATTGTCGGCAAGGAGCAAAAACTTGGCGTCGACATGTCGGTTACCCGTCAGCTGACTTCCGGACAATATCCGGCTGTCAGCATCACGTTGAGTGAAAACAAGGCTTTGATGGACTTCTATTCCACTTATCCCACCTCAAAGTTGGGTGACAATGATGTCTCACGTTGGGCTTTGTATGCCAACACACCCATATGCCGGCAGACCCGTGAACAGTTGTATCCTGCTTTGCGGCGTGCGATTGGCGGCAAGACGACATTGCAGCAGGTGTCGATGATTCTCAATTGGGTGCAGACCGCTTTCGTCTACGAATATGACGATAAGGTATGGGGAGGCGACCGGGCTTTCTTCCCGGATGAGACACTCTATTATCCGTATTGCGACTGCGAGGACCGGAGCATCCTGTTTTCAAGGATAGTCCGTGACCTGTTAGGACTGGAGGTCGCGCTTCTTTATTATCCCGGCCATCTTGCTGCAGCCGTCTGTTTCAAAGAAAATGTCAACGGAGACTATCTGATCATTGGCGGGAAGAAGTTTGTCGTAACCGATCCGACGTATATCGGGGCGCCGGTGGGGGCGACAATGCCCGGGATGGACAATAAGACAGCCAAGGCGATAGTGTTGTAGAACCGACCCCGGCCTTCCCCAAGGCTACTCTCTGCACACATCTTTATTCTGGGTTTATACTAACATAACAAGCTCATTTGGACGTCTTTAAGTGTGGTAATCTCACTTAAAGACTTCCAAATGAGCTTGTTACGTTGTTTCCAATAAGACAAAAAATGTGTGCAGAGAGTAGCTTCCCCAAGGGGAGGGTGCCTGCGGGATGAAGGGCATAGGCATAATAAATTGAAAAACATAACCATGATGTCACTCATGCCTTTGCGTACTTCCATATGCGCGTGCGTCATTTTTGTTGCGTTCGGAATTAGTTTTTCGCGAGATAGACGGTTTGCAAGCCGGAAATTAAAAGATTATGGTTTGTGGAGTATCTTCAGACTGATGAAGGTTGATGAAAACAAAGAAAAACTCCATTCTACCGGATAATTCGGAATTATCTTTGTATATTTGCATTATAAACAAATAGCGAAAAACAGAGAGAGAATGGAAGATAATGCAGAATTGCGGATGGCGTGGCAGTTGGTGGAGAAAACCGGTTGCAACGTCTTTTTGACAGGTAAGGCCGGTACGGGCAAGACAACTTTTTTGCGCGAGTTGCGCGACAAGTCGCCCAAGCGGATGGTCGTATTGGCGCCGACGGGTATAGCGGCCATCAATGCCGGCGGCGCGACGATCCATTCCTTCTTTCAGTTGCCGCTATCTCCGTTTGTTCCCGGTGCGACATTTGGCGGCCGCGAACAGAAGCGCTATCAGTTCGGCAAGGTCAAGCGCAGCATCATAAAGACGCTCGACCTGCTTGTCATAGACGAAATCAGTATGGTCAGAGCCGACCTTTTGGACGCTGTCGACTCGGTCATGCGGCGTTATCGTGTCCACAACCAGCCTTTCGGCGGCGTCCAACTGCTTCTCATCGGTGACCTTCAACAGCTGGCTCCGGTCGTCAAGGACGGCGACTGGGAGATGATGAAGGAATACTATGACACACCTTATTTCTTCTCCAGCCGTGCCCTTCGCATGGCCCAATATCAGACGGTAGAGCTGCGGCGTGTCTACCGCCAGCAGGACGACACGTTCGTCAGGCTGCTCAACCGCATACGCGAGAACCGTGCCGACGACGAAACACTAGCCGCACTCAACCGCCGTTATATCCCCAATTTTGTTCCACCGCAGGGCAGCGACTATATCCGCCTCACCACCCACAACTATCAGGCCCAGCGCATCAACGACGCCGAGCTTGCCGCCTTGCCCGGCCGTGAGCATACCTATCGTGCCGTGGTCGAGGGAACGTTTCCCGAGACATCCTATCCGGCCGACGAGCGGCTCACGCTCAAGGAAGGGGCGCAGGTCATGTTCATCAAGAACGACCCCGATCACCGCTACTATAATGGCATGATTGGCGAGGTGGCATACGCCGACGCCGAGTTGCTGAGAGTCCGCAGCCGCGACACGGGCGAGATGATAGAGCTCGGGCCGGCCGAGTGGACCAATTCAAAATATGCGATAGACAACCGCACGAAGGAGATTACGGAGACCGTCGAAGGCGTGTTCCGTCAGTATCCGCTGCGTCTGGCATGGGCCATCACGATACACAAGAGTCAGGGACTGACGTTCTCCCACGCGATAATCGACGCGTCGCAGTCGTTTGCCCACGGCCAG
The DNA here is from genome assembly GCA_017483185.1 of Prevotella sp. Classification (GTDB taxonomy): domain Bacteria; phylum Bacteroidota; class Bacteroidia; order Bacteroidales; family Bacteroidaceae; genus Prevotella. The sequence continues at coordinate 10,011 of JAFULM010000042.1, forward strand.
ACATACGTCGCTCTGAGCCGCTGCAAGTCGCTCGAAGGCATGGTGCTCAGCCAGCCGCTCGGCCGTTCGGCCGTCATCAGCGATGATACCGTCGACGAGTTTACGCGGCAGGCAGAAGAAAACCGGCCCACGGAGGCCACGCTGACGGCCTTGGAGCACGAATATGTCGTGAGGATGCTGGACGAACTGTTCTCCCTCGATATGCTCCTTCAGGCCACGGAGATGATGGTCCGCACGCTTTCCGAGTATTTTTACAGCAAGTGCCACACGCTCCTGACCGAGTATGTCAAGGTGCAAAAAGCGTTGAAGGACATGGCCGACGTTGCCGCCCGCTTCGGCACGCAATACCGCAACATACTCTCCGCCTCGTCCGATACATCCGTCGGTCTGCTTCAGGAGCGCATACATGCCGCCGCGGCCTATTTCCTCAAGGCGCTCACCCCGGTGCAGGCTCTGCTGACAAAGACGCGCGTGGAGACCGGCAACAAGATGGTCCGGGCACAGTTTGACGAGCGTCACGCCACGCTCAGCGAGGAACTCATGCTCAAGCTCCGCCTCTTCGACTATGAGAGTCGCCCCGCGACCGTGTTCACCACGGGCGACTATCTGCGTCGCAAGGCCGTCATCATCCTTGGTGACGACGAGCGCGAGGACGCCGCAAAACCGTCAGGCGAGCGACGCAAGCGTCAGCCGCGGGCACCGAAAGAGCCCAAGGCGCCCAAAGCACCCAAGACTCCGTCCCATCAGATCAGCCACGAGATGTTCACGTCGGGCATGACCATCGAACAGATTGCCACCGAACGGCGCATCGCCGTGAGCACCGTCTTCTCCCATCTGTCGCAGTACGTGGAGAACGGAAGCCTGCCCATCGACCAGCTCATGCCGCAGGACCACATCGACGAGGTCCTCAACTGCGCCCGCCGCTATCCGCAGGGCATCACCTCGCGCGACATAAAAGAGGCCGTGAGCGACGAAATCACATACAGCGAGATTATGCTCGTCAAGCGCACGCATGACATCGGCGACCCCGAGTAGGGTCGCGACCTGTCGCGACCGCCTCCTTGTCTCGCGTGTTGACTTGCACGGTTGACGTTATATGTATGTCAAATGTCAGAGCTTTCGCCTTTCATCCCGCAGGCACCCTCCCCTTGGGGAGGGCCGGGACACCGAGGCGGTCGCGACGGGTCGCGACCCTACTTTGAACTATCTTTACAAAATTACATCCGCCCAAACTCTCCGAATTTCTCATTTTCCGCTCCTTTTTCATCCCGTAGGCACCCTCCCCTTGGGGAGGGTCGGGGTGGGGCCGGTGGCACAGTGGTCATCTCTTCCACGTCACTTCCCTACCGCCTTCATCAACTCGCGTCTCATCTCCGCCACGCTTCCGAATCCGGTCCATGCGCGCTGTATGTTTCCGTCGCGGTCGATGACGACGTATGCCGGAGCACTGGTGCCGGGCAGACCGGCGTGGCGTTGCAGCGCGGTCCATTGTTCAAAGGACAGGCGGTAGTGCTCACCGCTGAGCTTCGGGACCATGTTCTGCCATGCCTCTGCGGACGATTTATTGTCACAGATGTGTATATACACGATGTCGTGGTCTTTCAGTTCCTCCTTCATCGGCTCCATTTCCCTGAGTGCCATCAGACATGCACCGCACCATGTGCCCCAGAAGTCTATCAGCTGGACTTTGCCCGGATAGCGGCCGACGATGGTCCGGAACATGTCCGGGGCGCTCATGCTGTCAATCTCGTTGATGTGATATGCTTTCTTCTGGCGGGCTTCCTCTATGTTTCGCACCATCTGGCTGTTCTCGTATTCAATCATGCTGCGGTAGCCAGACGGCAGTCCGATGAGGTCGTTGTAGCCCATCTGGTCGAGCGTATTCATCCGAGAGAAGCCGAGATGGTAGGTGAGGGCTCGCTTGAAATCGAAATACGGGCCGCTGGAGGTGCCCATTAGGCGTTCGGCTTCGTCCTCCGGACATGCACTGGAGGCGCCGTAATAGTATTGTGACAACTGTGCGCGGCCGTCGTTGAGCATCTTCAGCTCCTCCATTGCGGCTGTGCGGGTCATGAGACTGTCGTACAGCAGGTCGCCTTCGTCAACGGACATGGGCTTGCCTATTTTACTGCGGGCGTCGCTTATGTAATATCTGCCCGTCGCTATGTAGCTGAGCATCTCCATGTTGACGTCCAGCTCGGCCAGCATGAGCGTGGCCTTGCTGAGCGGAAGCGACCGCCATGCGGACAGACGGCGGTCGCGCAGGTCACGCTGATAGGCCACATAGCTGTCGACGTTCATCGCTGCGATGGCTTCCAGCGGGGCGGTCGGGACGCTTTCCTCCACGTCTTGACAGTTGTCGCAGTATTCGCGGGCGATGCGCTCCAGCGGTCCTTTGATGTCCACGAGCAGACTCCGCTGGTCGTCGGCGCCGTCTGTAGCCGCGGTCTTCCCCTTGCGCCGCAGGAGTTCCTTCATGTCGAGTCGTACGACGGTAGTGTCGCCCGGAGACACGAAGAACTCCGCCCGATACCGCGGAGAGCGCCATATAATGGTGGCGGGAGTCAGTCCGGCCACGGGAAAGCTCACCGTCATGCTGCCGTTGGCTCCTATCCGTGCTTCGTCCGGCATGCGGTTGACGGCAAGAAACGCGCCATCCTGACCGTACGTCACTTCCTTTCCGACCATGTCGGGCGTGTAGTTTACGAGCTGCAGTTTCAGAGTGGTGAAGCCGAAACGGTCGGCCGTCGGTGAGGGCAGCGTGTCGTTGTCTTCCGCTGCGGCTGCGACGGGCGCTATGCAGCAGAGGATGACTGTTGCGAGGAAGGTCTTTGCTTTGTTCATATTCATCATGTCAGTGGTTTATGTACGTTGTTTCTGTTGTCTGTTCACCTTTATATAATACGCGCGAGGTGGCCCGATGTTAAATCCGTATGCGCCATTTTCCTGATGTTCCCGCGGCCGCAAATGGCTATATAAAGCAAAAGGAGGATGACCACGAAACGTATGTCATCCTCCTTTTACGGTGTTGGACCAACGGGACTCGAACCCATAATGACAGAACCAAAACCTGTAGTGTTACCATTACACCATGGTCCAATACCTAAAATCCGCTGCAAAGGTAGTGGTTTTTTGCGCCATTACCAAATTTTGTGCACTCTTTTTCTCTATTTCACCGTGATGAGATAGTAGTTCTTCTTGCCGCGCTGGACGAGCAGATACTTCCCGTCGATGAGATCGTCGGCCGTGATCGGCTGGTCGAAGGCGGCGAGCTTCTCCTTGTTGAGCGACACGCCTCCGCCCTGGACAAGCTTGCGCATCTCTCCCTTGCTGGCGAAGACGGCGGCATCCTGCGTGAACAGTTCCACCGCGGGCTGGCCCAAGCGGTTGGCTGCGACGTCAAACTGCGGCACGCCCTCGAAGATGTCGAGCAGCGTCTGCTCGTCGAGCTTCTGAAGACTTTCCTTCGTCGACTTTCCGAAAAGGATGTTGCTGGCTTCGATGGCCATGTCGAGAGCTTCCTTCGAGTGGACCATCACCGTCACCTCCTCGGCCAGACGCTTCTGGAGCGTGCGGCGGCCCGGGTCCTGACGGTGCTCCTCGACGAGGGCGTCGATGACCTCGCGGTCGAGGCTGGTGAATATCTTGATGTAGCGTTCGGCGTCGTCGTCGCTGACGTTGAGCCAGAACTGATAGAACTTATACGGTGTCGTGCGCTTCGGGTCGAGCCAGATGTTGCCGCTCTCGGTCTTGCCGAACTTCTTTCCGTCGGCCTTCGTGATGAGCGGGCAGGTGAGGGCGTATGTCTCGACATCGTTGCCCAGCGTGCGGCGGATGAGCTCCGTTCCGGTGGTCATGTTGCCCCACTGGTCGTTTCCGCCGAGCTGGAGCTTGCATCCCTTGTGCTCGTAGAGGTGGAGGAAGTCGTAGCCCTGGAGCAGCTGATAGGTGAACTCGGTGAACGACAGGCCGTCGCGCGCCGTACCGTTGAGGCGCTGCTGGACGCTCTCCTTGGCCATCATGTAGTTGACGGTGATATGCTTGCCGACGACGCGGGCAAAGTCGAGGAAGGTGAAGTCCTTCATCCAGTCGTAGTTGTTGACCATTTCGGCTGCGTTCGGCTCCTTGCTGTCGAAGTCAAGGAACTTGGCGACCTGCTGCTTGATGCACTCCTGATTGTGATAGAGCGTCTTGTCGTCGAGCAGGTTGCGCTCCTGGCTCTTGCCGGAGGGGTCGCCGATCATACCCGTAGCGCCTCCGACGAGGATTATCGGCTTGTGGCCGCAGCGCTGCAGGTGGCGCAGCATCATGATGCCGCAGAGGTGGCCGATGTGCAGGGAGTCGGCCGTGGGGTCAGTGCCGAGGTATGCCGTGACCATCTCGCGCTGGAGGAGTTCCTCCGTTCCGGGCATTATCTGGGCGAGCATACCGCGCCATTTCAGTTCTTCAACAAAGTTCTTTGTCATTGTGTATATCTGTTTTTTGATTTCTTCTTTATCTTCTTTCAAGGCACCGGGTCATATCCGCTTCCGCCCCACGGGTGGCATCTGAGGATGCGCCTCACGGCCAGCCACAATCCTTTCAGCGGGCCGTGGCGCACGATGGCCTGACGGGCATATTCCGAACAGGTCGGTGTGAAGCGGCATGCCGGCGGCGTGAAGGGCGAGATGTACCGCTGATAGAAAATGATGGGCAGACAAAGTGCCCATACGGCGTACCGTCTCAGCCATCTTGCGAGTGTTCTCAGGACCGTCTTCCCCTTGTTGCCGCAACTCTCATCCATCGTTTTCCGTAGCTGTTGTCGGTTCCGTTTTCGGCTTGTCGGAGCAAGCTGCGTGCCTTTCCAATCTTTCGGCAAGCCGTGTCAGCAAGGCCTGCATGGCGGCGTTGACTTCGGCTGTGTCGTATAGTCGGTCGGCCTGCCAGATGAACGCCACGGCCAACGCCCGGTCCGGGGTCGGCGTCAGAGCGTCGTAAGCAAGTGACTTGTTGTTTCTGTAAGCCTCCCGAATCTGTCGTTTGACGCGGTTGCGCTTGACGGCCCGTTTGAAGTGGCGTTTGGAGACGCTGATGAGCACCTGTACCGGTGCGTCGTGGGAACCGCGTTCCATCACGGTATAGACCGCCCGCAGTGGAAAAGACGACATGGAGCGGCTACTGCCTCCTCCGAAGAGGCGGTCCATAAGCCGGCGGCTGACGATGCGTTCGCGTTTGTCGAATGTGGCCGGCATGTTGTGTGCTGCTTCTGCCATCAAGCCTGTGTATAAAAAGTGTGGGTAGGTTCGGTCTATATATTATAAAGGTGTGCGTGGCTTCTTGTCAGCCCTCCTTCTCGGTGAGATAATGGAGCAGGGCACTGGTCATCGACGGATACTTCTCCGACGGCGCTTCGAGATCGAGTCTCAGTCCGGCGTCTTTGACGGCCTTGGCCGTTGCCGGGCCAAATGTCGCTATGGCGATGTGCTTCTGGTCGAAGTCAGGGAAGTTCTTGATGAGAGACTCGATGCCGGCCGGGCTGAAGAAGATGAGCATGTCGTAGTCGAATGTTTTAATCTCTTCGGCTGTGAAGTCGTTGCTGACCGTGCGGTACATGACGCACTCTTTGTGGGTGAGCTTTTTGGATTCGAGCAGGTCGCTCACGGCGTCGTTGTGGACGTTGCTCATCGGGACGAGATATTTTTCCGTCTTGTGCTTGATCATGTGCGGGATGAGGTCGTCTATCTTGCCCGTGTTGCCGAAGAAGACTTTGCGCTTGCGGTACTGGACATACTTCTGTATGTATAGCGATATGGTCTCTGTCACGCAGAAGTACTTCATGTCTTCCGGTATGGTCACTCTCATTTCCTTTGCCAAAGAGAAGAAGTTGTCTATGGCGTGTCGCGAGGTGAAGACCACGGCCGTATAGTCGAGGATGTTTATTTTCTGCTGACGGAACTCTTTCGGCGTGAGTCCTTCGACTTTGATGAAAGGACGGAACACCAGCTCCACGCCAAATCTCTTTGCGATGTCGAAGTACGGCGACTTCTCGCTTGCGGGTTTTGGCTGGGAGACCAAAATCTTCTTAATCATCTGTTTCCTATAAATTTATATTCAAACGGTTGCCGGTTATGATCAATGCGCCCCAGAAGGCGGCGATAGGCATTATTTCAAGGGCACAAAAGTACAAAATTATTTGCAGAAAACGGCCTGTATGGCGGAAAAAGATGAAAAGGCACTTGTAAAATGTCAGTGATTTGATGAATATCAGTACAATTAAGAAGTAAATGACCGTGTTTTGTATCGGTAAGTCAAAATAAACTTGCAGCAATATCACGGGGAAGAGCAACAGTCCTTCGGTTGATGTGACGAAGAGCTGCGACTTCAGCCACTGCATGTTTTTTCTGGAGCCGAAGAATACGCTGTTGACCGCCGTGTAGAGTAGCCCCTTCGCTATGAAGTAGGCGGTGAACATGCCGAAGAAGATGGCTATCAGCAGATACTGGGACTCCAGAATAAAGGTGTCCCCGATATAGTGCTGGGTGTAGAAGTATTGGAAGATGGAGAATTGGAGGCAGGTCTGCAGCACAAGAAACAGCTGGAAGCGCACCTCCGACGATGTCTCCGTGATGGATGTCTCGCTGTCGCGCGGTATGTAGACGAACGTCTTCAACTGGCGTGTGATAAAGCGGCGCGACTTGGCCATCGAGACGGCCACGAGCACCATGCAGGTCAGCAGCAGTCCGGTGATGAGATCGTCGCCGCGCACGGTGTAGGGGACGGGGTCGCCGGCCACTCCGTTGACGCTGCCGGCTATCGTGGCGTATGACAACGTGTCGGTCCGGGCGAACATGTCGTCGGAAAATCCGAGGCCGCCCGTTGTCTTCGGTGTCTCCTCGCCGGCCGTGTAGCCGGGGAGGCCGAGTGTGTCGGGGCAGTCGCTGTAATGGATTTCGCCCGGTTGAAACGCTGCCTGTATGGCCGAGTCCTGCTGTGCGGGCGTGGCGTCGTCAGGCAGCATGTCCAGCACGTCGGCCGGAGTGAGCCGATGTGCCGGGCGGAAGCTGTCTGCACGGGCGACATGGCTGTCGGCCGTGTGTGTCGTGATGGTGTCCTGCTGGAGCATAAGCGGGCTACAGACCGAACTCGCGCTTGATGTCGTCCACGCGGTCGAGTTTCTCCCACGTGAAGAGTTCGACGTCTATTGTCTTTGTCTCGTGATAGTGGCTTGTGAAAGTCTTCTTGACCACCTCCGGCCGACGGCCCATGTGTCCGTAGGCTGCTGTCTCGCTGTACATCGGCTGGCGCAGTTTGAGAGTGCGCTCGATGGCCTTCGGACGGAGGTCAAAGAGTTTTTCGATGCGTCTTGCTATCTCGCTGTCGGCCATGTTGACACGGCTGCGTCCGTAGGTGTTGACGTAGATGTTCATCGGGTGTGCCACACCGATGGCGTAGCTGATCTGCACGAGCATCTCGTCGGCCACGCCTGCGGCCACCATGTTCTTTGCGATGTGGCGTGCGGCGTAGGCTGCCGAGCGGTCCACCTTGCTGGAGTCCTTTCCGCTGAAGGCGCCACCGCCGTGGGCACCTTTGCCTCCGTAGGTGTCGACGATGATTTTGCGGCCGGTCAGTCCGGTGTCGCCGTGAGGGCCGCCGATGACAAACTTGCCCGTCGGATTGACGTAGTACTTGATGTCCGGACCGAACAGGGCGAGCACTTTCTCGGAGTGTATCTGCGCCTTGACGCGCGGCATGAGTATGCCAAGCACGTCATCCTTGATTTTTGCCAGCATGGCCTCGTCCTCGTCGAAGTCGTCGTGTTGGGTCGAGACGACGATGGTGTCGATGCGCTCGGGCACACCCTCGTCGCTATACTGCACAGTCACCTGACTCTTGGAGTCGGGGCGGAGGTAGGTCATGACTTTTCCCTCCTTGCGGATGTCGGCCAGCGTGCTCATGATGAGATGCGCCAGATCGAGCGACACGGGCATATAGCTCTCCGTCTCGTTGGTCGCATATCCGAACATCATGCCCTGGTCGCCGGCTCCCTGCTCCTCCTCGTTCTCACGGTCGACACCACGGTTGATGTCGCCGCTCTGCTCGTGGATGGCGCTGAGTATGCCGCAGGAGTTGCCGTCAAACTGATATTCGGCTTTGGTGTAGCCGATGCGCTTGATGGTGTTGCGGGCTATGGTCTGCAGGTCGATATAGACGTCGCTGCGCACCTCACCCATGATGACGACCTGTCCCGTGGTGACGAATGTCTCGCAGGCCACGCGGGCCTTGTCGTCGTAGGCCAGAAACTGGTCGAGTATGGCGTCGCTGATCTGGTCGGCCACTTTGTCGGGATGGCCCTCAGACACTGATTCTGATGAAAAGAGGTATGACATATTCTTATCGTTGTTTGTTCCTTTGGTTTGAATGTGCAAAAGTACAACAAAATCATGAGATTACGCGCGATGGGATGAAGAAAATGAGAAAACCGGCGGATGTTTCACCTGAAAAAGCGTTCCACCCTTCTTTCGTCAGTCATCTGGCTTCGTGTCGGTTGCGCTTGAGGGGCATTTCGACGCGACAGGTAGGCGTGCCGCTCTCGAGCTACCGGTCCTTGAAGTGTTGTGCCGGCGCGGGGGCTTGTTTACCCGAAAATCCAGAGGAACAGCTTGATGACGAGATAGAACATCGTGCCGTACAAGAGGATATAGAACAATAATATCGCGCATCCGCCGCCACCGCCCAGACATCCGGCAACAGCACCTTCAACGGCGCTTCCCTCTTTGTCGTCGATGGCTCCACCGATGAAACCAATGATGCCGCCGATGACGGCAACTACCAAGATAATTACTAACCAATTTGGCATATTCGTAAAGTTTTAAAGTTGAATATATACTTTGACATCCGACCAATCCATGACAGATGTGATGCAAAGATATATCTTCTTTTTCTTATACCGATGACAAACGGTGGCTGCAAGCCTTGTAGAACCATTGTTTTACACCTCCCATACGATGAGTTCCGGCGGCAGGAGGATGCGCTTGGGTTCGCCGCGCTTGCCCGTTATGTAGTAGTGGCAGGCCATCGACTCGTGGAATCTGGTGAGAAAGGCCTCTTTGATCCTTGCGCACTTCTCGTTGATGGAGTTGTTGAGCGGGTCGGTGACGTTGATGATGTTGTCGCAGTAGCGCCTGATGCCGAGAAATGTCCGCGAAGAGTCGGTCGTGCTCTTTATGGCGTCGTAGATGGCGGCCAGTTCGCGGCGATAGTCGGGGAGGTGCTTGAAGACGATGCCCTCGGGATGGCGGAGGAAGAGGAGATAGACAGCCTTGACCAGCGGTGTCATCGCAATCTCCATGTTGCCGTAGTCGGGCAACAGGATGGTGTAGTCCTTGCGTATGACGATGCGGCTGAGCTTCACTTCGGGTTCGACGAGCTGGCGGAGGATGACCTCGCTGATGCCCTTGCGCCGGAGCAGTTCGATCTCGTATCTCACGTTGGCCAACAGCTTCTCCGTGTCGCACTCGAAGGCGTCGTCGGCATCGTCAAATGTCTGTTTCCTCAGACAGCAGTAGCCGGACCACCAGAACAGTTTGCCAGAGACATAGTCACAGATGCTCTCGACATAGTCCCTCGCGTCCGTGGCCTGACCGACATCGAAGGTGAATGTGTCGAAGATGTTGTCCCATCGTTCGACGTGCTCCTTCGTATAGGCGTCGAAGTCGATTACCGAATAGTTGTAGCGGGCGAAGCACGGCGTCATCTTGTCCCGGTTTTCCGGGCTCTTCATGTGGTCGAGCAGGAAGTCGCTCCTCAGTGGCGGCAACTCGCCCGCGCTCTCCGTCGGCCCGTAGGGTTTGCGGTAGCGCCACACCTTTTCGTCGGCGAGGTCGCGGCCGAGGAGGGGGAGATAGACAAAGACAAGATTGTGTTTGGCAAAACACTCGCGCAGCAGGCCGATGTTGTCGACGATAAAGCGGTTGGTCGGCCCGTCGTAGTCGTTTTCGACATATATCACTTCGTTGTGGGACGGCTCGAATGGCAGGTCCTGTATGCTGAAACCGTGATGCACGGACGTATATTTGCAAGGCTTTTCCGAGTCTTTCGTCATCGAGTAGTCAAAGACATCCTCGCATGGCAGCGGTTCGTATTCTCTGCGTTTGAAAGGATTTCTGAACATTGTTGTCATTCCTCTTTCTCCTTTCTTTCCTTCAACATTATCACAATCAGCAGTGCGGCGACCGCCACATCAACGATGTTCCACATCGTGCGACCGAGGGCTATCTTGAAGAACGGTTGGAACAGGACGGCCAGCACGCCGCACGTCACCATCAGACCGTCCTTCCTGGCCTCATGATAACCGTATGCCATAGCGCCGAAGATGACCATTGCGACGACGCGCACTATTTCGTAATATCCGTAGGGCATCGGGGCGAGACACAACAGGAGCATGACAATCAATATCGGTCTGAGATATGTATTCATAAAGCGGAATGGTTTGATTATGTCAATAAGATATCACAAAGGTACATTTTTATTTTGTTAAACTCAAAAAAAGTGTGCCCTGCAAGTCTTGCAAGGCACACTTTTTAAATGAAGAATGAAGAACGAAGAATGAAAAATTTGCTGCCGCATTTCCAACGTTGGTTCAATCGCAGTTGGAAAGGCGGCAGCAAATTTTTCATTCTTCACTTTTCATTCTTCATTTAATTATCCGTTTCACGGTGACGCAAGAGCCGTCCGAGTAGGTCACACGCTCTATCACCACGCTGCCGCGCGGAGCTGTCTCGATGCGCATGCCCTCGACGGTGAATCTCTCGCGCTTCACTATCTTGCCGTTGGTGCCGGCCACGGTGCTGATGCCGTCGGTCACCTCCTCGTCCACCGGACTGACAACCCAGCGCAGACGTGTGCGGTCGGCAGGACCGGCGAAGCTCACCGTGCCTTCCGTGCCGGCCTCGTTGGGTGTGCCCACGTTGAGGCAACGGGTGTTGTCGGGTGCCGTCTCCATGTAGAAAGCGATTTTGCCGTTGTCCAGCTTGGCGTAATAGGGATAGACGGTGGCGGGACTCGGCGACAGCAGATTGGCAATCTGAAGATATGTCTGCGTGGCGGCGTTCTTGAAGTAGACGTTGCCGTCCTCGCCGTATGCAATCTCCCATTTTGCCTCTGTTTGCTCGCTCACGGCGTCGATACCGCCGGCGTCGATGTCGGCGTCAGACAGTCCGACACGGAATATCAGCGAGTCGGCCGTTCCGTCGGCCGTGGGGATGGCCACGAGATAGCGGCGCTGGATGGAGGCATCGGCAGTGGTGGCCGACGAGTTGGAGATGGTTCCGTAGCTGTAGATGTTGTGATAGTAGTCGGTGTCATAGCCGGCGAGGGTCATTATCTGTGACGAGCGGAATGTCTTCAGCGCAGCGTCCACTTCGGCCTTCACCGAGTCGATCTGCTCCTGTGTGGCCTCGATGTCGACGGCTTCGGTGAGGAACTTCTTTGCCGAGGCTATCGTCGTGTTGAGCGCTTCCAGAAAGGATGCGGGATAGCAAAGCGTCCTGTTGCCGATCTGTGCCGAAGAGGCCGCGCCCTCGGCTTCTTCCACCGAGCGGCGCAAGGCGCTGAGGAAGAGCTTGACCATTGAGGCGTCCACCTCGCTGAAGGTGTAGATCATGTCGGCGCGGTCGAGCGTTCCGTTGCCCCAGAGCCAGTCCGAGGGGAAGTCTCTCGGGCGCAGCTGCTGGTCCTTGTTGGACGGGCTGTTGATGCGGTACATGGATATGTCGCCGTCGACACCCGACAGGGCGCACGAGCGGTCGCCGATGTAGTTGATGGTGAATGTGGCAGCATCGTCTGTGGCGACAATCTTTGACGTGCCGTTGACGTCGCTGTTGGCCGGCGAGAAGCATTTGCCGCTGCCGCGGTTGCGCATGGTCACACCGCCATCGACGGCCGTTATCTCCCAGAGCAGGGCGGGGTTGTCCCACTCGAATGTCTCGACGGAGCCGAGCAGACCGGACGACGTTATCGTCAGATACTTGGCCGGACCGGCCAGTGTCGTGCCGGAGTTGTATGCCTTGGTGGCATAGCTGATGATGCGGTAGAGTTTGCCCTCGGCCGGAACAAACTCCGTCGTGCCGGGAGCCACACCGCCGCCGGCGCGCATGCCTTCATCGTTGATGGTGACCACGGCCGAATAGAGCGACTCGCGGTCGCCCTTGACTACCTTCAGACGGAAGTAGTAGACCTTCTTGGGCACAAGGCCTTCGAGCGTGGTCTCAACGGCAGTGCCGGGGAGAGTGGCTTCCACTTCATACTTCAGCCCGTCCTCGCTCTTCTCCAGAACCACGGCGTCGGCATCCTCCACTTCGAGCGTCCACGTCAGATGACAGGTCGTGCCGTCGGTCACGACGGCCTTGACGCCGGTGGGATACATCAGATAGTCGGCCTTTTTGGCGAGACTGTTGACGTAGTCCTCGATGTTGCTGTATCCGTTGCCGTCGCTGTCGCTCATGGCGTCGTTGACGTTAGGGTCAGTTCCGTTGGCTGTTTCCCATTCGTCGGGCATGCCGTCACCGTCGGTGTCCGTCGGCGCGGTGCCGCCGGAGATGTTGCCGATGCCGCCGACGTCCTGCTCACTCTCGATGAAGGCGCCCTCGGTTCCGAGCGACGTCAGCTGTGAGATGATGCGGCGGTCGTGGACGTCGCGCACAATCGAGGCGCCGACATGGTCGACCACGCTGTAGTAGGCCTCCTCGGCTGTCTCGAGATTCATCGGCGCCGTGCACTTCAGATTGGGCTGCTGCATCGGTGTTGCACCGTTGTAGTCGGTGATGAGCGTGCCGTTGAGCACGCCGTCGTTGTTTCCGTCAGTATAGTTGCCGGTGCTGTAGAGATGGTCGGTCTCGGTCCACTGGTCGAAATACTTGTTGGACGAGCCGCTGCTCGGGCCGGTGATGAAGTAGTTGTTCATCAGATCCTGATAGTTGTCGGCCGCCGAGTGGCCGCCGATAGCACCCATGCCGTAGTTGTAGCACACGTTGTTGTAATACTGTATGGAGCACTTCATCTTCGGGTTGCGGCTCTTGTTGTTGGCCCAGAGACAGTGGCTGACGGTCCAGTTGCGCGTGCCGTCGGTGATGGCGCCGAAGCGCTGGGGCAGGATGCCCTCACTGATGATGCAGTTCTGCCACGTGATGTTGTTGGCGTTGGCGATGTGGACGTTGTCCCACGGTCCCCACGAGATGGAGCAGTGGTCGAGGATGAGGTCGGTGCAGTTGTCGAGCGTGAGCGTGCACTTCTTGCTGTTCACGGCCGAACCGCCGCGCATACGTATGTAGCGGATGATGACATCCGACGCTCCCGAGCAGATCACGCGGCCGCCATAGATCGTTATGCCCTCGCCGGGAGCCGTCTGTCCGGCGATATAGGTGTTGCTGCTCACGGTGATGGAGGTCCCCGTGATGTCTATCACGCCGCCCACATCGAAGACGACGATGCGGTTGGGCCGACTCACGGCGTCGGCCAGCGAACCGGCTCCCGAGGCGTTGAGGTTGGTGACGTGGACCACAGTGCCGCCGCGGCCGCCCTTGGCGTATGCCCCGAAGCCCTCTGCGCCGGGGAAGGCCAGTTGCTGGGCACCGGCCGTCAGCGTCATGCCGGCGGCCAGCAGGCATGTAAGTAACTGTTTCTTCATATTCATTTGGTTTTTAATCAATGTAATAATAAGGATATGTTAGTTTCGCATGATTTCTATTCTATCTCCAGTTTGTTACAAATTTGTCAATATCGGTTATTGTTTCCATATTAATACAGTAGTGGATGAGTTGTGGTTATCTGACATCAAAAGGGAATTCTCCTATTATGCTTCTTATTTTATCCCTGTATGCTTCATCAAACTTATTGTTCTTTAAAAGATTGTCAATATCCGTTTTATCAACGTCGGTAATGCCGTTATAAAAGCCGATGAAATCTAAAACAGCATCATTGAACGATTCGTTGACAAGTCCTTCGATCTTCTCGGGGTAGTTCTCGCCTTTCAGGCGTTGCTCGTTACCTGAATTGTAGGAATCTGTCATCTGCCGGTATATCGCGTCAAATATGTCTTTCGTATATGCGTATATGTATCCTGCAAGATAGTAGGCGCTTTTCTTGAATATAGGCAGCCTATTTATGTATTCATGCGTGTGCTGCTGTATCAGTTCTCTTGTCTCGTTCAGTATGCTGTTGGCGATGATAAACCTGAAACACAAATTGTTCAGTTCGGACTCGTTGCCTGTATCCAATAGACTGCTATTGAAGATACGTTCGTATTCTGCTTTTTGGAATACACGTGACTTCCCAAGTCCTGAACGCAGCGAGCAGGCCATGAAGAGATAGACGGCACGATATGCCAGCGCCACATTGATCATGCTGATGATTTTCTGTCCCTCTTTGATATTTTTGCCTTCTCCTTTACGGTCGTAGATGATATCAAACTTCTTTAGTACCTCGGCTATCTTTATCTGTATGGGGTCATTTGCCATCAGAGAGTAGCTTTTTACAGCATTCTGATTGTTGGTGGCCTTAATGATATTTGTTTTGAAGTCAGTCTGTTCAGGACTGATTTCATATATGCGTACCATAACATTAGCAGGTCGGAAATTATCGCTGGTGTTCTCTCCGTATTTTGCGCTATAAAGGGCGTTGACTGTCTGGCAGCCATTTATAATCTGCATGTTTTCTAAAGTTAGATTCTGAGTCTTTTTCTTTACGTTTACATTGCCTATTGTGAGCCTGTCGCATATAATGCTGATGCCGTTGTTCATGTATGGAAACCACAGGCTTTCGGAACTTGTAATAGTAGCGATAATGTCTTTATTGACATTTCCGCGGTCACCGAGATAGAGTCTGATGTTCTCTGTATAAAGTTGATTGTGATGATATTTGTTCTGCAGACGTATGAATTCGTTTATGTTACACATTCCAACGATTGCTTTCTTTGGTAATCCAAGGCTTTCACGTTTGGAGTTGTCCTCCAACCGGTATGAATACATTCCTTCGTTTACAATATCCAAAAATTCCTCACCGATCTGTATCTTTCCTTCTTTTGACAGCTCAGCAATCTCCTTTGCACCATATATCTGAATGGAGAAACCCAGATGTTGTCTGTCTTGCTCAAATCGGGCAAGAACATTGCTTATCTCCTTTTCATTGTTCCGGTATATGCCGGTGGCATTGTTTATGTAGTGACAATATACAACGATGCGGTGCCCTCTTATGGATAGGAAATCCTCGCATTTTTGTTTTATTTCAACGACAATCTCATTGTCGGACGGCTTGTCAAGAAATTCAGGGTGTACAAAGTTGTTGTTTATAAACGTGGCAAAGTTCATCAATTCAACCGGTGACGCGCTTTTATTATCGCTTTCATACAGTTTAAATTGGAATATATGCAGCTGCTTTATCCTTGTACTTTCAGTGTTAATTAGGGCATAGGCATCAATCAGAAGTTCGTTCCTTCCGGTTATGCTTTTGTCTGTAACGACAAAATCCTCAAAGAAACCGTCTTCGGAATGGTCCATGACTAAAGATGCGCTCATTGCGTAGTATAGCAATTCATTGGGCGCATCCTTGACTTTAGATGTCGCTTTGCCCGCTTCTATTTGAAAAGATTCGTTTGTTCTTCTGAAAAGATCAAGTTCTTTTTGCAGATCTTCATTTATATACATGATTCCAATGTCTTATTAAATAATATGTATGGTGAATGTGATGGCATATTGGAAAATATGTCTCGGATAATATTGCCTCAATCGCAAAATTACGCAAAAATTCTGATATTTTTAGCTTTCGATGTATAAAAAGTTAATATCATACCATTTTTATGGTCTGTTTTTCGCCATCAGCGCGTTTTTTCTGGGACCGGATGTCCGCTGGAAGTCGACGCAGCGGGAAGAGTTATAAATATATGACATCTTTATAGGACGGCCAAACGAATTCGTGGAGTCGAAGGTCTATCATGTGCCCAATAGAAATAGAGAATAGGAGCCTGATTATTTATGAGGTAGGTTGCAACAATTAGTTATACTTTGGACGCGGAAGCATGGAGAATCGTTACTGTCGGTCTTAAGTCATTTAAAAATATCTTCTAATCTCTTTTTCAGTATCAAATATTTTCTTCCATTTTTCTTGGTTGGCACTCCGTGCGTTTTTATATGATAATAAATCACATTCCTTTGTCTGCCGAATAACGATATGGCTTCACCCGTGGTAATCCATTCATCATCATTTAAGTCATCAATAGTATAAGTTGGTGATTCTGAATATTCCCATTTGTACCCTCCTGCAGACTTTCTTTTACCTTTACAGCACTTAACTATGCAACTGCCGTCAATACCGATTGTCTTCCCTGCCAATGTTGGTGAATCATATTCTGCGATGAAGGTCCCATCTGATGAAATTTGTTTTACTTTAACCTTAATGCGTTCACTTATTTTCTTTCTTGTCTCATCCGAGACCCTGTGGTTTCTATGATATTCCAAACTTGAATTTCGGATTTTGTTTCTATAAGAATCACTTAAAGATTGACCAAATCGACAGTGTTTTTCTCCAGCCTTCGAAGATGACATCTTTTCTCTTGAAACCTTGGAATGTCTCTTACCATACATCCCATTTTTTTCTCCGCTTAAACTTTTGGAAACTTTCCTCTTGTGTTCTTCCAAGGCATTAATTTGTTCTCGGAGTTCTCGATATTCTTTAGAGGCCCATCGTTGCTTCATTATTCGGCTATGGTAAGCTTTTTCTTCTTCTGTTCTTGGTCTCAATTTTCTGCCTGTTCGTTGACGAGATAATTCAGCCTTTTGTTCGGCAGAAAATCGGAATCCACGAGTCGTGAACCCACCATAAGTCATGTTGTATCCTCTTTTGAAGCTATCATAATATCGAATATAAAATTCTTCAAGTTCATCAAGTTTATCACGAGCTTCTGAAGAATCGCTAAAACTTATTCTTTCCAAAACTTCATAATTAAAATTGGCTGGCCCATATTTCGCTCTTGCTCTATCTATTTTGTCACCGCCATATGTCTTATTTAAATTCATGAAAGTTCTTCTGCGACGCTTTTCATCTGTCGTTTGTCCAATATATACTTTACCAACAGGACTTGTATATTTATATATAATACCAATCAGCATATTGTCTTAGATGATTTGTTATATGATATATTTGCCGTAGTAGTTGTTAAATCAAATAGTCCATACGCTATTTATGCAAGACGCTTAACGTTAAAAATAATAATGTCTATTTTTTAGTGTAAATGAAAAAGCCGTGGCGGCATGGGGAAAAGGCTGCTTCATCAGTCCTTTGGATGTCATCTTTGATGTCTTGTGTCATAAGACGACCAACCGGGATTCTGCGACCAACAGTGATGCAAAAATCATGAAATCAGGGTCATAACATTCTCCCACGACCGGTGTGCCATCTTTGGTATAATATATTCCGGCATGGAAATGGTCCTTTGATTTCACCCTTACACGCCCGGAGTAGCCCTCATGGCTTATCTCATGGCATTTCCTCACGTGCAAATCGGCATAGCCATACAGACTGTCCTCTGGTTTGCGCGGTCTGAATTTCACGTTGTCTTTGGCCGGGGTCTTTAGCTTTGTGCGCCATACGGACAAATAATCCTCTGGCGTTCCGGAGGCTAACCTGACCAGACTGAATGCCGTAAAGGTCAGTTCGCCATCAACGACCATAGACGGTGAGAATATTATCCGTGCGACATGCTCATCATCATCAACCTGAATTAAGTTTGAGCCGCTTTGCTTCATACTTCAAGGAATGATAATATGTTGTCAACGACTTTTGCCGCTCTTGCCGGATTGAATGACTCCATGCCTGTCATCTTTGATGATTTCATCATCGCCGCATACGAGAATCCGTTGTTGCCCACACTGACAGAAGCTATTCTTTTTCCTTTTGCGGACAACAGAAAGGTGCCGTTGGGGCTTGGGAACAGATTCCATGAACGCAGTTGAGAGCCGGTCAGCTGCGATAACAGAGATTTCATATTGCGATATGACTCCGCTTCCATCGGATGGGCGTCATATCCGTCCCATCCTTGTGTGTTGAGGTCTGCATACAACTGTTCGAGACGCTTCAGCATGTTCGATTTGACGTTGAACTCTTCCTTAAACATGTTTGCCGTAGATTCGGACAGGGCAAGTTGAGTCTCTTTTGAATCATAGGCAGATATGCCGGTCTCGGCCGGAATGGCTTGTCCGCAAGCCTCCGGCAGCCCCGCCGTCAAGGCAAATGCGCATGACATCGTGTAGACTAAAGCCTTTCGCCCGTTCCCACCTGATTTTTTCAGGGGCTCTTCTATCTGAAACTTTGGCTTTTCCATCATTGTTTTTCCATTAAGGCAATCACGTCATCAGAGACCATGTCATGGAACGCTCCATAGATCACGTCGTTCAACGTCGAGGCGTATTGCAGGAGGTCGCGTGCCGGGACGTCTTTTGCCTCTGCGACCAAATCCAATGTAAGGACTATATGTTCATTGTCAACAATCTCGGCTGAGAATATGACCTTAAGACTCCCGCCCTCCAGGCCGAGATTTGCCTCGCGGCTCAGTTTCACAGGCCAAGGGCCATCGGGCACTTCGATGCTGGTGATGTCATGTATGTTCTTTTCCTTGAACGTGTATAGGATGGCCTCCTTGTATACGCTCAGCGCGTTTTCGGTATTTATTTTCCACTGATTGCGCTTTGTCAGACTCAAAGTCTTTAGTTCATCAACTTTTCTTATACTCAGGAACGTTCCGATCTTTCCTAAATCAGGCAGCATCGTACTTGCAAATGACTTGTAGCTTTTTGCGTCTATACTGACAGACGCTGCACCGGTTGAGAAGGAGAAAGAAAGGCCGTTGTCTTTCGATGCCACCGTTATAGTGGTAAGTTCCTTATCATCCTGAGGCTTAAAGAGAACATTGAAATTGTCCTTGAAGTATGAGACCAATCCCTGCGCATCGGCAGACAATGGTTTGTCCGCAAACGACACGCCAGCAGAGACATTAAGCAGGAAAGTTCTGTTATAAACTTTATGCTCGTGATTGTTGTATGGATTATTCAAGGCCATGATACATAGATATGCTGGTTGCAAAGTTAACAAAAAAACGTCAAATAGCAATGGCATGGTCAGACGTACTTTTCTAAAAAACACAAAAAGCCGACGTCACAGGCTTGGATTATCTAAAAATCTGCAAAAATCTGATGGTTGCTCGTTGAGGATAATCTGCTTGAAATCAGACTGTTATGTTCGTACATCCCGCCCTGCGTCCCGCGACTCCGAAATCGAGTTGTTGGGAAAATGGTCGGTCGTAACGGCCGTGTTTCGGCTGTTGTCAAAGGGCTAAACAGTGAGCCGGGAGGCCCTTACGGGTGGCAAAACCGGGGGCTGACACGGGGAAAATGACGGGAAAAAGGGGTGGATGTGGCGAAATTCGGAAAAAAGCGGACAAAGCGATCGCAAAACTCGAGAATTTCGGACCGCGGCGTTTTTATTTTCAAATTCTCGAGTTTTGAGCGTGCAACCGTAACATACTGGCGGTCAGCCGGATAACCCCTATTTCGAGGCAAGTGTGCAGTTTCTGACGTCGTTTTTCGCCCGAAAACGCTTGCCGTAAGGCCCTCCCGGCATCGCAACAAGCATACCGTTGTCCTCCAACGGGGCTGCCGCTGCAATGCAACGGCGGCCCCGTTGCAACCCCGGGAGGGCCTTACGGCAAGACGGCGGAGATTTTTCGGTGACAAAACGGGCATGAAAATGCAAAATCCCGCCGGCCGCGTCTCAATTTTGAAAGTGCCGAAATTCAGAATTTTCAGGACATAATGATGTCTCGACGGCATATATGGGAACTGTATGGCGATGAGGCTTTCTTGCGATTGGGATAGAGGGATGGAGGGATGGAGGGTGGAGGAGGTGCGGAGTTATGAGGGTGTATCAAAATGCAGGGGAAGCACATTGTAGGGACATATTTTTCGCTATGCTCAACAACTTGTCTTGTATTTGTCCGCCTGTAACGTGTTGATATTCAATGGACGTTTGGCGGACAAATACAAGACGAGTTGTTGAGCATAGCGAAAAATATGTCCCTACCAAGCATCATGTGCCCATTTTGATACACCCTCTTAGATAAGTTGCATGATATGTCGCCGCAGTTGTGTGTCTGTGGTGCTTCTTTCCGCCGCCGGAAGTATTGGCGTGGCGGTTAGTGACGGGCATCATTATAAAGCAAATGAGGCTGACACCACCGTGTCAGCCTCATTATCTGGATTTCCGGAATGGTTGATTTCGGAATGAATAATCAATATTCGTCCTCGTTGAAGAGGAAGTCTTCTTTGGTCGGGTAGTCCGGCCAGATGTCTTCTATACTTTCGTAGACGTCACCTTCGTCCTCGATTTCCTGCAGGTTCTCCAGTACTTCGAGGGGTGCGCCGGAGCGGGTTGCGTAGTCTATCAGCTCGTCTTTGGTGGCGGGCCAGGGTGCATCTTCCAGTTTGGAAGCCAATTCAAGTGTCCAATACATAGTCGTTATGTTTTAATCAGTTATCAATGTTGGCGCAAAAGTAATTAAATAATTCTTATTTACAAGGGTTATGCCATATTTTTTCACTCTCTCCGGCCATAAAATTGAGTTTTTTAGCTAAAACGAAGAGGTAGTCGGACAATCTGTTCAGGTAAGTCTGTATCTCCGGGCCTACTTCGGCTTCGGCGGCAAGTGCTACGACGCGGCGTTCGGCGCGGCGGCAGACGGTGCGGCAGATGTGGGCCTGTGCGGCGGCGATGGTGCCTCCGGGGAGGACAAACCCTTGGGCTTCGGGGAGCATTGCGAGCGCGTGGTCTATCTCGTCTTCGAGTCGGGTGATGGCGTCTTCGGGCAGACGGGCGGAGGGGTAGAGGGGTGTCTGGGAGAGGTCGGTGGCCAGGTGGGTGCCGATGTTGAAGAGGATGGACTGGATCTGCTCTATTGTCCGGCGGTCGTCGCCGTCGGGGAGGTTTTTGTCGCCGGCGGGGAGGTGGGCGGCGAGGAGTCCGAGGTGGGAGTTGAGCTCGTCAACGGTGCCGTAGGCTTCGAGCCGGATGTCGGCTTTTCCGATGCGGATGCCGCCGACAAGGCTTGTCGTTCCTTTGTCGCCGGTTCGGGTGTAGACTTTGGTTATCTTCATGTTGTTGATGGGTGGTTTTTTATGGGAGGTTATGGGAGGGATGGGAGGATATGGGAGGTTATGGGTGGGATGGGAGATCGCCGGACTAAAAGCAGACGGTGTAGTGCTGCGGATAGCGGTTGGGCGGGAAGAGGATCAGGCCGGCGTAGTGGAGATCGAAGGTGATGACGGCGTGTTTGTCCTGCCGTATGCTGCGCCAGAAGGCGCGTGTGGCGCGGTTGCGGTTGATGCCTTCGAGGATGACGATGGAGCCGGGACGGGCTGTGGCGATGGCGTTGCGGGTGATGGCGGCATAGCCGTCGGTGTGGGTTGTGTCGTCGGAGATGGTGATGCGGAGCATGTCGGCACGGGATATGTCGGCTGTGTCGTGGGTTATGACGGCGCGGCGGCATCCGGCGTGCATGTATGCGGCGTATGCGTCGGTGGCCGGCCGGATGTCGGCGATGAGGGCGGGCTGGAGGTGGTTGGCTATGCGGAAGTAGAGACGGCCGAGACGATGGGCGAGGGGACCGGCGTCGGGCATGGCGCGGCGGAGGCCGGTGTAGGCGTAGTAGGGGTAGTGTTCGTTGATGACATAGCGGATGAAGCTGTAGTCGGACGGCGACTGGACGCCGAAACCTCTGCAGCGGTGGAATCTGGTCAGCCAGATATATATGCGGCTTGCATGATATGTCATCTTCATAGTCTTGTGGCGGTGGCGTGCTTTCACCTTGATTATATATGTGTCTTCACCTTAATTATATGCGCGACTTGACGGAAAAGGGACATATCCTTGTGGCGGCATTGTCACCGGCGACTGACGGTCAGCGCCCGGTCGGTGTGTCGACGCAAGGGTATGTCCCTGTTGGTTGTTTATGCAGTGTCACGCATCCTTGTGCTGATGAATGACGGGCTTGTTATCAGAAGTAGTAGGCGGCTGAAACCTGCCATGAGTTCATGCGGCTGCCCTTTGAAAAGATTTGGTTGCCGGCTGCGTCGATGACGTTGAATTCGCCTGTCTTGCCGCAGGCGATGTTGTATGTCGCTCCGATCTCGAACTTGCTCAACAGTGTGACGCCGGCGCCGACGTTGACGCTGAAGTTTGACTTCTTCAGCTCGAAGCCTCCGGCTCCTTCTTCGTCGACATAGCTGAACACGTTTTTGTCACCGATGTTGTAGCCGAACTGTGGACCGGCAGCCAGATAGATGGCGGCCAGACTGCTCAGACCGAACGTATAGCGCACGTTGATCGGGACGTTGATGCTGCGCAGCGACACTTTCTTTTCGTCGAGTTTTGCGTCACGCTGGTCGTAGAGAGCCGAAGCGTCGATACCCAATCCCACGATGGGCAGGGTGACCTTGATGGTCGGACCGACGAAAAATCCGGTTTTGTTGGACGGGTCCACAACTTCCTTGCTGAGGCTCATGTCGGTCACGTTGAGACCTCCTTTGAGACCGAACTTGACCTGTGCCTGTGACGGAGCGGCCGTGAGCAGGGCTACGATGAACATGAATGTGGTAAAAACTTTCTTCATAAGCGTTTCGTTATTAATTGATTGTAAAAATAGAGTGGTCTCTCATCAGTGTCTTTGACGTCTTACCGACACGCGCGGGGCACTTCCTCCGCCTGACGATACGCGCGACTTGGGAGCTTTGGCCACCTTTGTCGTGGCACGGCGGTTGCGCTTCGCGGCTTTTGCGGCGGCCTTGGCGGCCTTCGGGTCGAGACGTGCTATGCTGTCGAGCGAGTCCTTCTTTTCCGGCATGCCGAAGATGTTTTTCTCAAATGCTTGCAGTTCGGCTTCGATGCGGCGTTGCTCTTTCGTCATGGCCGAGTCGGTCGTGCAATACTGGGCGAGCGTGCGGCCGAGCATGTTGTTGGTCTTGTAGATCTTGCCGTCGTAGCGGTTGAGCGTGAAAAAGTCGTTCATCGTCATGACCGAGGCATTGTTCAGATTGCTCGTCATCACGGTCTGGCGGTTCAGATAGGGTTCCAAGTCGCTGTAACGGACCCAAAACAGGGGATATTTGGCTGCCTCGCCGCCGAAATCGTCCTCTCTCATCATCACCGGACAGAGGGCTATCACCTTGCGGTGGAACGTGGAGTTGGCCTGGTCGTAGTATGCGCTCTCCTTCAGGTAGTAGAGCTTCACCTCGGCCGATGGTATGTCGCTGTTGTCTACGCGCAGTCTGTTGTTCTTCGACTCATAGTAGATGTGATAGTTGTCGAGGATGGTCTTCATGTTCACGCGCGCCGAGTCGGTGAACGCCTCGTTGCCGTCCAACCGATATTCAAAGACCGGGATGTAGCCTCCCAAGGCCAGTTTGAAGATGTAGGTGAACAGGTTCAGCTGTCTGTCGATGGGCTCGACGGGGTAGTAGAGGCCGGAGTTGGCATCCGTGTTGAGGTCTACCTCGCGATAGATGTCCCTGCGCCACACCACGTCGGATGGCATGTCGATGGCCGTGGGGAACATGATCTGCGCGCGGCGTGTCATCTGTTGTCCCGCAGTCTGTGCGTTCTTCTGCGCGGCGGCGTTGCGGCGGGCCTTCGGTTGTGCATAGGCCGAGATGCCGGCGAGCGCTATGGTCAATATCAACAAAAGTCTTCTCATATCTCTTATGCTTGTTTTCGTTTGTATTTCACAATCCCATCGTTGTTATTTCACTATCACTTCCATCGACGCTTTCAGCTTGCGCTGTATTCCGTCGGGGCCTACAGCCGTGATGCCGGAGATGTAGAAGCGGCGGTTGCGTGTGAGTTTGCGGAACGTCTCCTTCTGTCGTGCGGAGAAACGGTCGCCCTCGCTGACCATCGGAACGGCGTTGCCCATGTTGTCGAAGAACACCGTCTCGAAGCTGACGACGCGGAACGCTATGTCCAGTATGCCGTCGTCGATGGCCGCGCCGATGCCGCCGGCCCCCATCAGCTGCGCCTTGGCGAGTCCGCCGCCCGTATATCGGGTCGGATTGCCGTGTTCGTCGGCCATCGCGATGTAGGGTGCGGGGTCGGGGAGCTTGCGCACACGGAATGTGTACTGTCCCATCTGCTGTGTCCGTCCCGTGTTCGTCGATGTCACGGTGATGGTCACGTCCTTGCCCACGGCGGCCGGTCTGGCTATGTAGCGGCCTGGGCCGACGGGCTGGAGAGCGCCTCCTGTCATGATGGCCTGCACCTTGTTGAGCGGCACGCCGGGCACACTGATGCTGATCGGGTTGCTGTATCCGGCGTAGAGGACGTTCATGAGGTCGGCCGAAACGGTCGCGCTGGGGTCCACCACTGTATATTTCTGGCTGAAGTCGCGGCGTATGCGCTCGCCTCCACCGTTGACCATCTCGATGTGTCCGGCCAGAGTGAAGTCTCCGGTGCGGCCGCAGATGGTCTCATAGAGACCGTTGGTGAGGTTCACTTTGCGGTCACCTATATATATGTCGGGCACCTGTGTCGTGTCGACGGCGGCCATGACGATGTGCGCCGAGAACTTGTCGCCGCGCACGATGGTCTGAGAGTTGGGTATGACGAAGGCGTTGAGAGCGTTGACGCGGATATCCTTGACGTCGATGTTGGACACTAACGTGTGGAGCACTTCGCCTTCGGCGTAGCGTATGTCGCTCTGCAACTTCGACAGCAGGGTCACGGCCGCGGCCACGGGCATGCCCTCGAACATGTATTCCTGCCAGTTCTTGCCCATTGCCACGGCATTGCGCGGTATGCGGGTAGACAGGTTGTCGGCGATGATAGCCCTGCGGGTGCTGTCCGGAACCATCGTCAGGATGCGGTCGCGGAATGAGTTTATCGCTTTATAGAGAGCCTCGCCGCGTCCCCGTCCCGGTGCGAGCATGACCTGGGTTGCCGCCTCAAGGTCCTCCTTGTTGACGATGTTGGCCACGTCGGCCTTCTTTCCGTCAGCCTCGCGGACGATTGCCAGTTTCAGTTCGCCGGCTAAGTTGTAGAGTGAGTCGCTCATCCGCTTGACCTCCTGCGCTTTGTCGAACCACATCTTCACCTTTGCGGGGTTGGCCTTCATCTGCGCTTCAAAGTCGTCATATATCACCCGGTTCTCTTTCGTGGAGCTGGCTGTGGTGCGGTTGAGGCTTTCCTCCACGATGGAGAAGCCGTTGAGCACCTCCGTGGAGACGTTCAGCGCGAGCATTGCCATGAGGACGACATACATCAGGTTGATCATCTTCTGGCGTGGGGATGCCGGTCGTTTCTTTATTGCCATAGTTATTTTCTGTTGTTAGAATCCTAAGGGACTTTAAGGTCTTTGAAGTCTTTAAGGTCTTTAAAGTCTTTAAGGTCCTGAAGGTCTTGACAGTTCTTTTGTCAGCTCTGCACTTTGTTCATGTTGACCGTCATCGCCTCTATCATGCGGGCATAGATGCGGTTGAGTTCAGCTATCTGTTCTGCCATGCGGCGGGACTGTTCGTTGATCTGGTCGATTGTGCCGATCTGTGCGCTTGCGCCCTTGAGCTGCATCTCGTAGACCTTGCAGATGCCGGTCAGTGTGCGGTTGAGGTTTTCCATCTCCTCGGAGTCGCGTGTGAGTCGCTGACTCTGTTCGGACACTTTGGAGAGCATCTCGGTCAGTCGGTTGAGCTCATCCACATAGTTGGAGGTTGCCTCTTCCATCTCCGGCGATACCTGCTGCTGGCCCTGCACCCATCCCGGCACGGCACTTCCGCCGATGACTGTCGTTCCTGCCGTTCCTGTCGCGGTCTCTCCGCCGGCTGCCGCCACGGTGTTGTCGCCACTCGGCGAGCCGCCACCTATTATAATGGTGCCGCTCGCTATGCCACCGCCGACCACTTGTGTGCCGCCGGCAGCCGTGTCGTCCGTCGTGCTGTCCGCTGCCGTTTCATCCTCATCGTCCTCCAGATGGGTGGGCAGGTCCTTGCCGATGGCCGTCTTGTCGAAGGGTCGGTCGAAGGCCGAGATGAAGAACACGATGACCTCCGTGCCCATGCCGAGGTAGAGCATGATGTTGGCACCGGGGAGGTGGGTCAGCTTGAAGAGTGTTCCGAGGATTACGACGGATGCGCCCCAGCTGTAAGCGTAGTTGAGGAAAGTCTGACCCGGCACGCTGTCGAGCCACTTCTGCAGCTGATATATGATGTTGAACTTACTGTAGACTGTCATGGCTTATTTCTTCTTCGATTTTGTTTTCTTTGACTTGTCGCTCGTGGTGTTGGCCAGACTGCGTACGCAGCGGAAGCCGATGAACGATCGCGGCTGGTTCTGATATTCGGCAGAGCGCCATGCCGAGCGTATGTATGACTCCGGGTCTTTCCATGATCCGCCGCGCACGCTCTTGCGTTTGAGGCGGTAGGGGTCTTCCTTGGCCGCATTGTAGCGCAGCTGCGGGTTGATGTCGTTCATGGATTCGACGCCGGCTTCGGTGTATGTCGTGCTGGTCCATTCGGCCACGTTGCCGGCCATGTCGTAGAGGCCGTTGGAGTTTGCCGAATAGATGCCGACCTTGCTGGTGATGAGGTTGCCGTCCTTGGTGTAGTTGCCGCGGTCAGGCTTGAAGTTGGCGAAGAAACATCCGCTCTCGCTTGCCGTCTGTGCCTGTTCCCAAGGGAACTCGTTCTGATTCTTTCCGCGTGCGGCATATTCCCACTCAGCCTCTGTCGGCAGACGGTAACGCTGGACATATCGTGCCGCAGCACCGAGTCCCTTGAGCAGATATTCCGTGCGCCAGGCGCAGAAGGCGTTGGCCTGTTCCCATGTGACGCCGACGACCGGATAGTCGTTGTATGCCGGGTTGCTGAAGTAGAGGCGCATGTAGGTCTCGTTGTCGGCGTTGGGGAAGTCGTTGACCCAGCACGTCGTGTCGGGGAAGATGTTGACGATGTAGGTGTTGAGGAAGTCCCACGGACCTGTCAGCTGCCGTTCGATGGTCTCGCTGACGATGCGTCCCTCATCGTCGATATAGGCCGTGTCTTTCGATATCCACACCTCCTCGTTGGGGTTGACCGTCACGTCGGTGTTGAGATTGCGTTCCTGCGGTTTGATGCGGTTGCGGCGCAGGGCGGCCGTGGTGTAGTCGTAGACCTCATAGCGGAAGTTCATCTGCGAGGCGTCGAGCATCTTCTCGCCCGTGACGGGGTTGACGGTGTAGACGCTCTCGATGGCGCGCTGCTCGTCTTCGTTGGGTTTGCGGGGCAGCGGTTTCTTCCAGTTGAGGTGCGGTTTGACGGGGTCACCGTTTTTGTCCTCCTCTATCTTGTATGTCTCATCGCCGCCGTAGGCCGGGTCGGCGAGGCGTTCGCGTATGATGGAGTCGCGCACGTAGTTGACAAACTGGCGGTACTGCGAGTTTGTGATTTCCGTCTCGTCCATCCAGAATCCCTCGACCGAGATATCCTTCACCGGCGTCTCTTTGCCCCAGAGGCTGTCCTGCCGCTCGATACCCATGCGCAGATGTCCGCGCTTGATGAGTGTCATGCCGTAAGGCGTAGGTTCCGAAAATGCCTTTCCGCCTGCTCCCGTGACTTCGCCGCCCGAGGCAGAGGCCGACTTGCCGCCGAAGCAACCCGTCAGCGTGATGAGGCTGATGAGACAGAGAGCTATGCTACATCTTTTCTTGCACATATATTTATATATAGGATTTGTCGGGAGCTTTAGGATCCGTGCCGTGGCCGGGTCCGTCTCCGCTGTTGTTTTTATCCGGTTATTATAATAATCTCACACTCTTATGTCTGTTGCGACCTTTCTTCTGAAAGTCTATGTCGGTCTGGTAGCCGATGAATATCTCGTGGCTGCCGTTGCCGAAACTGATGGCCGAGGTGTAGAACTCGTAGCTGTAGCCGAGACATACTCCGTGGAAGTTGCCGCCGACGAGCAGCGTCACCGAGTTGGTCGGGCTGTATCCCGCGCCGACGTAGATCATCCGCTTCTCGTATGTGTAGCGCACCCGTGTGGTCACGTCGACCCGCCATGCCGTGGCATCGGTGCGTGCGAGCACACTGGGATGTATTGTTAAGAACGGATTTCTCAGCCGAATATTGTATCCTCCTGTCAAATAATATGTCGGTTCGATCTTGAACGACTGCCTCTCTCCGAGTTCCACCTCCGGCGCGTTGAGATGGAGGGCCGACGCTCCGACATACCACGGACCGTGCGTGTAGTAGAGTCCTGCGCCGAGGTCAAAGCCCGTGCCGGTGGCTTCCGACGAAGGGAAGGCGGGGTCGTTGGGCGTCTCCGTGTCGACCTTGGAGCCGTCGAATGTCTCGCTGATCAGCCCGAGGTTGATGCCGCCGGCGATGCGCCCGCCGAGGAGCTTCATGCGGAACGCATATTGGATGGCGAAAGTCTTGTGGGAGAAGAGGCCCAACTCGTCGTTCACGAACCGTGCGCCCACGCCGTGGAATGACTTCAGAAAGTAGAACGGCAGGTCTCCGGCGGCATACATCGTCCGCGGATTGTTCTCAAATCCGGTGAGGGTCATGTTGTATGCGCCGACGACGTTGATCTTGTTCTCCTTGCCGACGGCAGCGGGATTGAATGACGGCTCCATCGCCCAGTAGTGGGCGAACGAGGGGTCATATTGCGCCACGGTCCCGACGGAGACCATGAGCATCGTCGTCAATATCGCGATGTAATGTTTAAACACGTATATAATAACGTGCGCGATATGATATTATTGTGCGGGGTGGGAGAAAAATACAATAAAAAGCCCAATACCCAAATCTCCCAACCCTCCCAGAGAGGGAGCTTGAATACCATAATGCACTTCAAGTTGGGTCGCGACCCGTCGCGACCCTACGGTGGAATGTGTACGTCGGGCTTAGGCATATCAAGCTCCCTCCCTTTGGGAGGGTTGGGGTGGGCTAAATGTAAGAAAAACTATCAAGAATTTAACACTTCAAAATCGCTCAAAACTTTGTCCGAAAAAGCGAAAAATGCCATTTCATATCACCATTTCCACGCTTCGGCATCGTCGTTTTCGACCCGTGGCCGACCAACGGGGCCCTTACGGGGTCGCAACGGGGCTGTCGTCGCACTCCAACGAGCACGCCGTTGCGATGCAACGAGGGCCCCGCGGCGAGGTCGTAAGGCCCTTACGGCAAGACCTCGGCGGCGATTTTATTGCACACTTTCTTTGTTTTTGTCGTAACGTCTTGCGGCTCAGACGATAAAAGATGCACGCGCAAAACTCGCAAATTTGCGACCAAAAGATTTTCATTTTCAAATTCTTCACGTACGCGAGCCTTCTTGTAAAAATTATTCCGAATTGTTAAAATCCGTCCGTCATCTCGGAAAACTTGTTGTAGTCCGCCTGTCTCCAAGCCTTGTTGATGTCAGATGTCAGATGTCAGATGTTAGAGCTTTCGCCCTTCATCTCGTAGGCACCCTCCCCTTGGGGAGGGCCGGGGTGGGGCCGCCGCTTTTATGTGTTTTTATTTTGCCGGAAGACAAATAACCGCTATATTTGTAACTGCAAACTATTTAGGTATTACGTAAAAAGATAAACCATGATAGAACAATCAAAAAACCGTTTCATGACATTGCTGTTGCTGCTTAGCGCAGTTATGCGGATTTACGCGCAAGATCCGCGCGAGAGAACTTACTACTATGAGATACTCGAGCCGAGGCATGAACACAAGGAGAAGGTAGCGGGATATGCCGCCGAACGTGTGAAGGAAAATCTCGGCCGCGGGCTTGTTGCCGTATCGGCCGATGAGGGGCGGAGCGTATATCTCAGTTGGCGACTGCTCGACGACGACGCCTCCGATGTCGCGTTTCACGTGTATCGCGAGTCCGAAGGCAAGACGCGCCGCCTCACCGGCAAGCCCGTGACCCGCACGTGCGACTTCACCGACCGCAAGCCTGTGTCCAAGGCCGTCTACACCGTGAGACCCGCGAAAGGCCAAGGGGCCGCGGGCACGGTGGCGGTAGAGCTGGCCTCGCTCCAAAACTACACCTCCATAAAGCTGAAGGACGGCGACTGTGCGGGCAAGATTGCTCTGGCCGATCTCAACGGTGACGGCGTCTACGACTATATCGTGCGCACTCCCGCGTCAAACGTAGACCCCGGAATGCCCGCCGACAAGACCGGTATCACATATAATATATCGGCCTATCTCAGCGACGGCACATATCTGTGGACCGTCGACCTCGGCCACGGCATAGAGCCGGGCGTGTGGTTCTCGCCTTTTGTGGCATACGATTTCGACGGCGACGGCCGTGCGGAGGTGGCATTGAAGACCGCTGGCGACGACTTCGTGAGAGACGCGAGAGGGCATGTCTGCGGCGGAAGCGAGTCGATGACCGTGCTCGACGGAATGACGGGAAAGGTCATTGCGTCCGTCCCCTGGCCCGAACGTAACTATCGTTACGGCGATGTCAACAGGCAGAACCGCAACCAGATGGGTGTGGCTTTTCTCGATGGCAAGACGCCGTATATACTTGCCGCCCGCGGCACATACAAGCTGATGACGGTCGATGCGTGGATGCTCCGCGACGGAAAACTCACCCGCGCGTGGCGTTGGGACGGCGACGAGGAAAATCCTCTGGTGCGCAGCATGGGCGCACACAGTATGGTCACCGGCGATGTTGACGGCGACGGGCGCGACGAGATACTGCTCGGCTCGTGCATGCTCGACGACAACGGTACGCTGTTGTGGTCGTCGGGACTCGGACACAGTGACAAGGCTTATCTCTGCAAACTGCGTCCCGACATCGAGGGCTTGCAGGTCTTTCTCGCTCTTGAGCCGAAGAACGAGCAGGGACGTGGTGTGTGCGTGGTTGACGCTAAGAGCGGACGGCAGATATGGGGCATCGGTCACACGACATATCATGTGGGTAGCGGCATGGTGGCCGACTTCAACCCCGAGTGGCCGGGACTGGAGTGTTTTGCCGGCGAAGACCGTAAGGGCGGCAGCTCCGCCAAATATCTGTTTACGGCCGACGGCAGGAAGATGGACGTAGAGCCGGGTGACGTGCCCGGATGCCACCCGTGGGTGTGGTGGGACGGCGACCTGCTGCGCGAGACATTTACACGTGGCGGCGGCAAAGGCCGTTATCGCGGACAAAGCGTGTGGAAATGGAAAGGTGAAGTGCTCACCGATGGCATCGAGGGTGGTGTGATTGTCACTGCCGATGTCGACGGCGACTGGCGCGAGGAGATAATAACCTCACTGCCCGGAGAGCTCCGCGTCTACCGCACAAGCATCCCCGCACTCGACCGCCGCGTGACGCTCATGCAGGACCCGCTGTACCGCAGCTACATAATGCACGGCAGCATGGGATATCCCCAGTCGCCCGTCACGTCATATTATCTGGGAGAAAAGTAAGTGAAGAGTGAAGAACGAAGAATGAAGACGTGTTGATGAGCGTAGCGAGTAATTTGCTGCCGCCTTTCAATTCCCTTCACCCTATATCTGTCCCAAGTACATGGCGGCAGCAAATTACTCGCTACGCTCATCAACACGTCTTCATTCTTCGTTCTTCACTCTTCACTTAATTTTCGTTCTTCACTCTTCACTTAATTTTCGTTCTTCACTTTTCATTTTTTAAGCCTTGCGGCACATGACATTCGATAAAAGTTTGTATCTTTGCAATCAGACTATAATAAAACGAATTAAAAATAATTGTTATGAAGACAAATTATGAAATCCGCTATGCCTCCCACCCGGAGGACGCAAAGAGTTATGATACCGCCCGCATACGCCGCGACTTCCTTATCGAGAAAGTGTTTGCCGCAGACGAGGTCAACATGGTCTACTCCATGTACGACCGTATGGTTGTCGGCGGTGCGATGCCCGTGGCCGAAGAGCTGAAGCTCGAAGCAATCGACCCGCTGAAGGCTCCCTATTTCACGACACGCCGCGAAATCGGTATCTTCAACGTCGGAGGCGAAGGCACGGTGAAGGTCGGAGACGAAGTCTTTGAGCTCGGATTCAAGGAAGCCCTCTATATCGGACGCGGCGACCGCGACGTCGTGTTCGCGTCAAAGGACGGCGGAAAACCCGCAAAATTCTACTTCAACAGCGTCACCGCCCACACCGCATACCCCTGCAAGAAAGTGACCAAGGCTGACGCCGTCGTGGCACACATGGGTGCGCTGGAGACCAGCAACGAGCGCGACATCAACAAGATGCTCGTCAGTCAGGTGCTGCCCACATGCCAGCTGCAGATGGGTATGACCGAACTGGCTCCGGGAAGCGTCTGGAACACGATGCCGGCGCACGTCCACAGCCGCCGCATGGAGGCTTACTTCTACTTCGAAGTGCCCGAGGACCAGGCCGTCTGCCACTTCATGGGCGAGGTCGACGAGACACGCCACATCTGGATGAAGGGCGATCAGGCCGTGCTCTCACCCGAATGGAGCATCCACTCCGCCGCCGCAACCCACAACTATACCTTCATCTGGGGTATGGGAGGCGAAAACCTCGACTACGGCGATCAGGACTTCTCGCTCATCACGGACCTGAAATGATGAGGTGCAGGATTGAGACGACAATTGAAATATAAACACTTTAAAACATAAAGAAATGAACAATCCTTTTTCATTAGCCGGTAAGAACGCTTGGATTACAGGCGCTTCCTACGGCATCGGATTCAACATCGCCAAGGCGTTTGTTGCAGCCGGCATCAAGAACATCATCTTCAACGACATCAACGAAGCAGCCCTTGAGCGCGGACTGGCCAACTACAAGGAGGCCGGCATCGAGAACGTTTACGGCTATGTCTGCGACGTTACGAAGGAAGACGACGTGAAGGCTCTCGTCGAGAAAATCCACGCTGAGGTCGGACAGATTGACATCCTCGTCAACAACGCCGGCATCATCAAGCGCATACCCATGCACGAGATGAAGCGCGCGGAGTTTCAGCAGGTCATCGACGTCGACCTCGTCGCACCGTTCATCGTCGCTTCGGCCGTTCTGCCCGAAATGATGGAGCGCCGCGAGGGTAAGATCATCAACATCTGCTCGATGATGTCGGAGCTGGGCCGCGAGACCGTATCGGCATACGCCGCAGCAAAGGGCGGTCTGAAGATGCTCACACGCAACATCTGCTCAGAATACGGAGAGTACAACATCCAGTGCAACGGTATCGGCCCGGGCTATATCGCCACTCCCCAGACAGCTCCGCTCCGCGAGAAGCAGCCTGACGGCAGCCGTCATCCGTTCGACTCATTCATCTGCGCCAAGACTCCGGCCGGCCGCTGGCTCGAGCCCGAGGAGCTGGGCGGACCCGCCGTGTTCCTCGCCTCAAAGGCTTCGGACGCCGTCAACGGCCACGTCCTCTACGTCGACGGAGGTATCCTCGCCTATATCGGCAAGCAGCCCTGATCATAATTAATAATTAAGAATTAATGATTAAAAAAGATTGAAGTGGCGGTCACCGGCCGCCGCTTCAATCTTTTTTGTGTCATAATCCAGTTGTTTTCTTTTCTTTCCAGCAATGTTCTGAATTATTTTTCGTATTTTTGCCGATACTCCGCGGGCGATAAAGCGCGTGCAGAGAAACCGTTATGAACAGGGACGTACTGGAATTTGTCACTTTCTGTATCGGGGCAGTGGCCGGCCGTCATGGCCTCTCGCGCAACGATGTCTACAGCCGGCTGAAAACTTCCGGCATACTCTATGGCTATATAATACCGAGCTATGACGTGCTTCACACGTTCAGTTCCGGATATATCGTGGACGATATCACGGACTTTATGAGGAAGAAAGGAGTGTTGGAGTCATGAAGGTCTATCATGCTTCAAACATGCGTGTGGAATGTCCGGACACATCCCATTCGCGTCGGGAGCTTGACTTCGGCCGTGGCTTCTACGTCACGACAATACGGCAGCAGGCTGAGAAATACGCTTGGCGTTTCATGCGCCGTGGTGAACAGGCATGGCTGAATGTATATGAATTGGATGATGACCTTGCCGGATGGGCCGTCAGATGTTTCGACAGCTACGATGAGGAATGGCTCGACTTTGTCATCAGGTGCCGCAAAGGTGTGGCCGAAGATGGAGATTATGACATGGTTGTGGGCGGAATAGCCGATGACAAGGTCTTTGAAACTGTCGATTTGTTCTTTGCCGGACTGTTGCCAAGGGAAGAAGCCCTCCGGCGTCTCGCTTTTGAAAAGCCCAATATTCAGTATTGTATCTGCAGCGATGCCATGCTGAAAGAAAGTCTGACGTTTATAGAAGCCATAAGATTATGAAGACAGAGGATAGCGGAAAGCGCATTGTGCTGGATATGAAGATAGCACGCATCATCGATATCTACAGCAAGGAGCATGGTGTCCCGCTGGAAGAAGCAGCCGATGATTACTACAAATCGGTCACGGCCGAACTCATCGAGGACGGTGTCGCCGACCTCCATTGCCGTAGTGACAGATATCTTGCCGACGAATTGTGGATAGAGATGCAGAAAAAGAGGAAGTAAACTCAAACATAAATAAAGATAATGTTGATTATGGAAGACTGGCATAAGATAATAACGAACTTCCTACGAAGTATTCCTGATTCGGAGAAAGATTATCAAGAGCGTATTGTGTCTTTTCTGATTTCTATAGGATTAGGGTGGCCGGATGAAGATATAGAGCAGCAGCGTTCAATAAATATCGGTTCTACGCAGCGTACGATACCAGATATTGTCCTGTCCAAAAACGGAAAACCGGAAGTCGTGATAGAAGTTAAGGTCCACCATCATGTCCAGCTGGAGAAGGACAGGCTGCAGCTGTTATCATATATGAAGCAACTGGAGATAAATACCGGTATCTATTTCGGTGAGAAGGTGGAAGTCTATTATAAAGAATTAGGACGAGACTTTCCTGAAATAAAGCTGCTTGATATAGGATTGTCAAAGGATGATTCTAATTGGAAGCAGTTTGTTGATTGGTTTAAATGTGATGCTTTCAGCGCGGAGCGGCTGAAGACGCATTATGAAGATAAGATGGCCGCTTTGCATGATGAGGAAGTTGTCAACCAGCAGTTGGCTGAATTAACTTCAGCAGTTGGGCTTGATTTTGTGACATGTGCCATAGCCGACCGTCTGAAAAAGTCATGTGTGAGGCAGAAAGCGATAGACTTGATTCTGTCTAAGATTAACATAAAAATAGAGCGGACGGACGAGACACAGGATAAACCGGTGTCCCATGAAGCAGTTGTCAGCACGATGCCGTCACATAGGAAAAAAGAAAAAAGGCCTCCGGTGTACTTTACTTTTAATGGTAAAGGGCATTATGGAGTCCAAGATTTGGCATTTGAAATTGTATCAAAGGTAACGGAATTAAATCCAGATGCTACGTTTGATGAATTGCATCAGATCTTTAGATCAGGTAAAAAAACAGAAATTATAAAACCTCTTGATGAAATACGGCATTGGAGAGAGGGTAATACTACTGATACTCAGAAAGGGACGCGATGGCTTGAAGATAAGTTTATAACATCCGGCAAAGGAGAAAAATTCGCACTTCATTGTATATGGACACAAGATAATATTATTCCAATTATTGAAATAGGAAAGTCTTACGGATTTGATATAAAACGTATTTGATGCGAAGTATTGGTTCTTTAATAGAATAATCAAAAGTGAGTGAAGAAGCTGGCTGTGTCCGGCTTCTTCACTTTTTTCTT
The DNA here is from genome assembly GCA_017483185.1 of Prevotella sp. Taxonomy (GTDB): domain Bacteria; phylum Bacteroidota; class Bacteroidia; order Bacteroidales; family Bacteroidaceae; genus Prevotella. The sequence goes on from JAFULM010000042.1 coordinate 45,754, forward strand.
GCTTTTCTTTTTGTATTATGGCGTAACGGTGCAACTTTCCCATCGTCATTGTCTTCGTGGAACGCATGATGAGGCCTATTTTCAGGGGAACAATAGCCCGGCGAGGCTCTTCTTATCGGCTGATTACGCCCTTGAAGTGGGACGTTCCGTCAATTCTTAAAGTGATTTTCCGTCAATCTTTAAAGTAAAACACCGTCAAAGTTTAAAATGAAATCCCGTCAAACTTTAAAGTAAAAAGGCGTCAAATCATAAAATTATTGTTATCTTTGCAGTCTAAAAGCCTGATTATGAGCAAAGAACCGAAGTATATATCGAGAATCAGCGACAGGTTGCTGGAGAAGAAGCTCCGCTCTTCCGGCGCTCTGTTGATAACCGGATGTAAATGGTGCGGGAAGACGATGAGTGCCGAGCAGCTTGTCAGCAGCGTAATCTATATGCAGGATGTGGACAACTCGCGGGCATACATGGCGATGGCCGACACCAAACCGTCGATGCTTCTGAAGGGCGATGTGCCGCGGCTAATCGACGAGTGGCAGATGGCTCCCGTGCTGTGGGACGCCGTCCGTGCCGAGGTTGACAGACGGCGGATACCGGGGCAGTTTATCCTCACGGGTTCCGCCGTGCCGAGAGACAACGCTACGGCCCACACCGGAACGGGGCGCATATCACGTGTGATGATGCGTACGATGAGCCTGTTTGAGTCCGGAGAGTCTTCCGGAGAAATCTCGTTGGGGCGGCTTTTCGCCGGCACGCAGGACGACGGGGCCATGTCGGCGTTCTCGATACAGGACATTTCCTATGCAATATGCCGCGGCGGGTGGCCGGCGTCGCTTTCCTTTCCGAAGGAAGACGCCTTGGAGGTGGCACGAAACTATGTGGACGCGATTGTCGAAGAGGATGTCTCAAGGGTTGACGGCGTAGAGCGCAACCCGCAGCGGGTCTTCAATTTGCTGAGATCGCTGTCCCGGAATGTGTGTACGATGGCTTCGAATACGACGATAATCCAGGATATGGCAGCATCGGAAACCTCGATGACAGCCCCCACTTTCGATTCCTATCTCAACGCCTTGCGCCGCATCTTCGTCATTGATGACACGCCGGCGTGGTCTCCGGCCATGAGGTCGAAGAGCGCATTGCGTACGTCGGTCAAACGCAACTTTGTCGACCCGTCGATAGCGGCGGCCGTGTTGCGTACGGGGCCGGACAGGCTGCTTGAAGACTTCAATGCGTTCGGCTTCCTGTTTGAGTCGCTGTGCCATCGTGACATGAAGATATATGCTCAGGCCAACGACGGTGATGTCTTTCACTACCGCGACCGAAACAATCTTGAAGCGGATATGATTGTGGCGCTCCGCGACGGACGATGGGCTGCCGTAGAGGTCAAACTCGGAAGCCGGCAGATAGAAGAGGCGGCTGAAAACCTGAAAAAGCTGGCGGAAAAGGTGGACTCCGATAAGATGGGAGCACCGTCATTCCTGATGGTTCTCACCGGTGGCGAATACGCATACCGTCGCGCCGATGGTGTCTGGGTCGTGCCGGTGGGGTGTCTCAGGGAATAGTCGGACGTTTTCCTAATCTTACGTCGGCCCCACGTTAATTAAGAAAGGATAAAGATAAACCGGCCCGTTTCTTCCATTATGATATCCAACGGCGGTCTTAAAACGTATTATTGGTAATAATCCCCGAAATTTGTATAACGGCAGTTTCGGGGATTTGTCGTTATTTTGCAGTGCAGACGTCAGGCTTATGCGGCCGTCCTGCTGGCCATTCCGGCAGCGGCACAGGCCGTCCACGACTATTTAGGCGGGAAGGTGCTCTACATCAATGTCATGAACAACCTGTCCGTCGACTGCGACTGTGACGGCAATCCGTCGAAGCCGCAGGTGGCTGACGTCGGCATCCTTGCCTCGACCGACCCTATCGCGCTCGACAAGGCGTGTCTCGATCTCGTCTTCAACCACGACAACACCACCGGCGACACCGCCGTGCCGCTCCAGAAGCGCATCAACGACCGCCACGGCACGTGGACGGTGGAATATGGTGAGCAGATCGGACTGGGAACGCAGGCTTACAATCTCATTGACTTCGACAACCAGACTTCCGTCGACAAGACTATCAGCGACAAGGGTACACCGATATATAATGTATATACCGTCGACGGCAAGCGCGTCCTTTCGATGGCCACGGCCATAGATTCGCTAAAGGCCGGGGTATATATCGTCAATGGTCAGAAGCAGGTTGTGAAATAGAGTGAAGTTCCTCTTGATCCATATAGGGATCGTATAGAGATTGTAAATAGGTAACAGGGTAACTTTAAAACAAAGCGTTTGTGTTTTGATCATAAGCAGAGCCGACACAACGGGCTGAACAGTCAACTGGCTAAACAATAGGAGCGGAAAATCCATTGCTCGGGATTTTCCGCTCCTTTTTTTCTTTTTCCGTCGTGTCACGTGGCTCTCCTCGGGCATGCTTCCCGCCGTGCAGGGTGTTGGCGTCATAGTGACGGGATGTTGGCGTAACAGCAAAAAAGTGAGATTCCGCCCTGTGGCGAAACCTCACTCTGTTTCTTCTTCGTTGGTTTCAGAAGAGAAATTTCCGCTTATCTTAGTTGATGGCATCAGCCAGTTCAGCGCCGGCCTTAAACTTTGCAACCTTCTTGGCGGCGATCTGTATCTTCTGCTTTGTAGCGGGGTTGATACCTTCGCGGGCCGGACGCTCGTTGACGCTGAATGTGCCGAAGCCGATCAGGGCCACTTTGTCACCTGCGATGAGAGCCTCTTTCAGAGCTGCTACCGTTGCATCGAGAGCCTTCTTTGCGTCAGTCTTTGTCAGACCTGAACCGGCTGCAATCTTCTCGATTAATTCTGTCTTGTTCATAATCTTCGTTTTAGTTTGATATTAATAATTAGATACGATTTGTCAAAATCTCTTCGCAAATATAGAGGAAACATTCCGAAAAACAAACAAAAACGTAAAAAAAATGATATTTTTATGGAAAATTAGTCTGTACAGGGGGCTTTTAGTGCCGTTTGACGGATATTTTTCGTAATTTTGCGCCCGTAACGAGTATATTCATTGACTAAGAAAAAAGACGTATAATCATCATGTTCAACAACATACCGACGGTGACCAGAAATCTGCTGCTCATCAACGTTATCGCATTTCTTGCCACGTTGGTGATGCCCGGACTCACCTCTATCGGCGGACTCCACTTCTTTCTTGCGAGTGACTTCCACCTCTACCAGCTTCTGACATACATGTTCCTGCACGGCGGGTTCACGCATATCTTGTTCAACATGTTCGCCTTGTGGATGTTCGGACGTGTGATAGAGAGCGTCTGGGGTCCGCGCCGCTTTCTGTTCTACTATCTGTCGTGCGGCATCGGTGCCGGACTGATGCAGGAGGTGGCCCAGCTGGTTCAGTTCTATGCAATCTTCGCCGAGAACAGTTCGTCCGCGGGGATGCTCGACATGTTCTCCATGCCTGACTACGTCTCCCGTCAGCTGAATGTCTGGACCACGGTCGGGGCTTCCGGCGCAGTCTATGCGATACTGCTGGCTTTTGGTATGATATTTCCCGAGGAGCGCATCTTCATCTTTCCTTTGCCCATCCCGGTGAAGGCGAAGTGGTTTGTGACGTTCTATGTCGTCATCGAACTCTTTTACACTCTCAGCTCTCCGGGCGACGGCGTGGCCCATACGGCCCATCTCGGCGGTATGCTGTTCGGCTTCCTGATGATACGTTACTGGCGGCGACAGGCCGGTGTCAGCGCGGGTGGCGGCAGCGGCCACGGTGGAAATGTGTTTGACTCCATGCGCCGACGGTTCGGTCGTAGCGGTCCGTCCGCCGGTGGACACGGTGCCGACATGCATGTCGAGCAGGGCGGCAGCCGCGAATCCGACTGGGAATATAATGCCCGAAAGAAAGCCCGTCAGGACGAAGTGGACCGCATCCTGGACAAAATACGCAAGAGCGGATATGACAGTCTGACCAAGGAAGAGAAGAAACGGCTTTTCGACAGCAGCAACAACGATTGAGACGGTCATGGCCAACATGCTCAAGACGATAACCATCAGGATGATGGCCGGAGCCAATGTGGCCACGGTCATCATCATGCTCATGGTGGGATTTGCCGACTATATCAATCCCGTCAGCCATCCCTTGCTGTCCTGTCTCGGCATGACGTTTCCCGCCTTGCTGATTGTCAACATGGCCTTCCTCTTCTTTTGGCTGACGTTCAAGAAGCGCATGGCGTTGATACCGGTGGCCGGTTATGTGCTTGCGTACGTGCCCATACGTATTTATATGCCTGTCAATCTTCCCGAAGATATGCCTGACGGCGTCATAAAGGTGCTGTCCTACAATGTTCAGGCGTACAACGGCAACTCCCGTTATGATGATACCTCGGACATGATTGTCGACTATATCCGCGACAGTGAGGCCGACATCGTCTGTCTGCAGGAGGACATGACCCGGGCCTACATACTGCAGCGCATGGACAGTCTCTATGATCACAGAGATACGGTCCATGTCGGAACGCGCAACATGAATGTCCTCGGCATATACTCCCGCTATCCCATTCTCAGCAAGGAACGCATCGGCTATGCGTCGGAAGGCAACGGCAGCGTGGCATTCTTTCTCGACGTGGATGGCGACACGGTCATCGTCATCAACAACCACCTGGAGACGACCCACCTCTCGCTGGACGACCGCCGCATGTACAAGAGCATGCTCAAAGGTGACGTCAGGCAGGATACCGTCCGCGAGGAGTCGAAGAAGCTCATCAACCGGCTCGGCGAGTCCGCCGCCATAAGAGCGCCGCAGGCTGACGCCGTCCGAAAATATATAGCAGACCATGCCGGCCGGCCCATCATATTGTGCGGAGACTTCAACGACAACCCCATATCCTACGCCCGGCGGACTGTCGCCAAGGGGCTCACGGACTGCTATGTGGCCACCGGCCGGGGCGTCGGTGTATCGTACAATCAGAGCGGTTTTTACGTGAGGATAGACAACCTGATGTGCTCCGGTGATTTCAAACCTTATAACTGCAAGGTAGACAACAAAATAGACGCATCAGACCATTATCCTATCTATTGTTGGCTTAAAAAGCAGGATAAACCTTAAAAAATGAATGAAAAAGGGCAATAAATTTTCCATAGTGTAAAAAAATAGCTATATTTGCAAGCTAAAATGCCTAATATAGGAAATAATAATTAAAATAACATAATAATAAAATGCAAAACAAAGGAATTGTAAAGTTTATCGCAGCCGCACTCATGCTGGTGTGTATCTTCTACCTTTCTTTCTCTTTTGCTACCCGCCATTATGAGAATAAGGCGGCCGCAATGGGCGAAAAAGCAGGTCAGGAGTATCTCGACTCCATCATGAACGAGAAGGTGTGGTTCTTCAACATCTATTCGTTCAAGCAGTGTCGCGAGATGGAAATCGGTCTCGGACTTGACTTGAAAGGCGGTATGAATGTCATTCTTGAGGTTTCCGTGCCTGACGTAGTAGCCGTTTTGGCCGACCACAAGACCGACTATGCGTTCGTAAAGTCAATGCAGGAAGCCAAGAAAGACGAGGAGACGAGTCAGGACGACTTCATCTCGCTCTTCATCAAGCGCTACAAGCAGAACGCACCGGGCCACCGTCTGGCCGAAATCTTTGCCACTCAGCAGATGAAGGGCAAGGTCAGCACACAGAGCAGCGACGCCGAGGTGGAGCGTGCACTGCGTGAGGAGGTTCAGTCGGCTGTGGACAACTCGTTCAATGTGGTCCGCAACCGTATAGATAAGTTCGGTGTCGTTCAGCCCAACATACAGAAACTTGAGGGCCAGTCAGGCCGTATCATGGTCGAAATGCCCGGTATCAAGGAGCCGGAGCGTGTGCGCAAGCTCCTTCAGGGAAGTGCCAATCTGGAGTTCTGGGAGACATTCAACAGTCAGGACATCGTTCCCCTGCTCTCTCAGCTCAATCAGAAGTATGCCGCTCTCGGTGGTGAAGTGACATCAGAAGCTGTTGCCGACACGACCGCAGCCGCTCCCGCCGGCGAAAAGGCTGACACTGCCGCAGTTGATACCGCTGCAGCAAAGACCGGCCTCGGAGCCGTGCTCGGTGCGAAGAAGGCTGCCAAGGGTGACGAAAGCAAGCAGTTGGAGGACATGAAGAAGCAGAACCCGCTGTTTGCCGTCTTCCAGCCCGTACAGGGCCAGGGACTCAGCGTTGTCGGATACGCCATGTCGCGTGACACCGCCGAGGTAAACAAGATTATCTATTCGGATATCGCCGCTCAGGTGCTGCCCTCAGACCTGAAACTCCTTTGGGGTGCAAAGCCCGCCGAGTTTGACAAGAAGGGACAAGTATATGAACTTTACGCCATCAAGGTGACCGAGCCTTCCGGCCGCGCTCCGTTGGAAGGCGACGTGATTGTCAGCGCCAAGGACGGATTTGATCAGATGGGTTCACCCTGTGTGACTATGGAAATGAATACGGACGGTGCCCGTCGTTGGGCTCAGCTCACAAAGATGAACATCGGCAAGGCCGTAGCCATCGTGCTCGATAACGCTGTCTACAGCGCACCGCGTGTCAACTCCGAAATCACCGGTGGCAATTCGCAGATTACCGGTAACTTCACTATCGAGGACACCAAGGACCTCGCCAACACACTCAACTCCGGTAAGATGCCCGCTCCGACCCGCATCGTTCAGGAAGAAGTGGTCGGTCCCTCACTCGGAGCACAGTCAATCCAGCAAGGATTCATCTCATTCGTCGTAGCATTCGTGCTGCTGATGGTCTACATGGTGTTGCTCTACAACTTCATCCCCGGTATGTTGGCAAACATCGCCCTGCTCTTCAACCTCTTCTTCACGCTCGGTATTCTGACATCCTTCCAGGCCGCGCTGACCATGCCGGGTATTGCCGGTATCGTGTTGACGCTCGGTATGGCCGTCGATGCCAACGTGCTCATCTACGAGCGTACCAAGGAGGAACTGCGTGCAGGTCTCAATGTCCGCGAGGCGATGAAGAAAGGATACTCCAACGCCTTCTCTGCCATCTTCGACTCAAACTTGACTTCAATCATAACAGGTATCATCCTCTATGTCTTCGGAACCGGTCCTATCCGCGGTTTCGCCACCACGCTCATCATCGGTATCTGCTGCTCATTCTTCACCGCCGTCTATATGACACGCCTTGTGTTTGATCATCAGATGAGCCGCGACAAGTGGCAGCACCTCACGTTCACCACCGGCTTCTCGAAGAAGTTGTTCCGCAACACCGATTACAACTTCATGGGCACATCCAAGAAGTCGTTTACCATCTGGGGCGTCGCAGCATTGATCTTCATCGCTTCGTTCGCTTTCAAGGGTTTGAGCCAGAGCATCGACTTCACCGGTGGCCGCAACTATGTTGTCAAGCTGGAGAAGAACGTTGAGCCGGAGCAGGTTCGCGAGGCTTTGCAGGGCGCATTCGGCGATGCCAACGTCAGCGTCATCGCCACACAGAGCGTCATGGACGGCCAGTGCATCCGTATCTCGACGAACTATAAGATAGAGTCCAACGATCCGACTGTCGACGACGAGACTGAGAACATCCTCTTCAAGGCTCTCTCTAATGCCGGACTGGTGACACAGAAGAGCGTTGAGGCATTCAAGAACCCGGACGTACGTGCCGGTGGTTCAATCATCAGCAGTGCGAAGGTCGGTCCGTCGGTGGCTAAGGATATCACATACGGTGCCATCATCAGCGTCATCTTCGCCCTTATCGCCATCTTCATCTACATCCTCATTCGTTTCCACAACTGGGCCTTCTCGGTCGGTTCTGTCGTTGCACTTGCTTTCGACACGCTCATCGTCATCGGCTTCTACTCACTGTTGTGGGGCATCGTGCCGATGTCATTGGAGATTGACCAGACGTTCATCGGTGCCATCCTGACCGTTATCGGTTACTCGATCAACGACAAGGTGGTGGTCTTCGACCGTATCCGTGAGAACTTCCAGCTCTTCAGCAAGCGCGACCGCAAGGTGCTGTTCAACGACTCGTTGAACCAGACGCTGGCCCGTACGATCAACACCTCGCTCTCGACAATGCTCGTGTTGCTGTGCATCTTCATCTTCGGTGGTGACAGCATCCGCAGCTTCTCGTTCGCAATGATACTCGGTGTTCTCTTCGGTACGCTGTCTTCAATATTCATCGCAGCGCCCACGGCCTACCTCATCATGGGCAAGCGTGCTGAGAAGAAAGAGAAGGCAAAGGCTTAAGCCACAACGGACGCCTATATATAATTAGGTATATAAGACATAAATAAACAAACGTCAGACGGCGGCATCTCCATCGGGGATGCCGCCGTATTTTTTTTATTGCTGTCCGGTAAAAAAAATAACAGAACTCATATCTATCACAAATACATCATGTTACATCAGTTTTGCCAAAAAAGGGGCTTACCTCCTACCATACATCTGAAAAGCCCAATCTGTTGTAGGGACATAGTCTTGTCTTTGTCCGCAAGAAAAA
>JAFULM010000043.1 GCA_017483185.1 Prevotella sp.
CCATAAAAAACTATGAAAAACACTCGGGGGAGCCCGTCGGCAGGGGGCAGACAGCCCCCGTGAGACACAACCGCCTGTGTCAACAAATTTTTTATGTTCGGCAGATTAACTGCTGTTAGCGCTTGCAAACATAGTAACTTTTAAGGAGGGGTTAGGGGTGGTTAGTCATCTGTTGCCAGCTAAATAATGATAATCAGGGCGTTGTTGTCTAACCACCCCTAACCCCTCCTTCGAAAGGAGGGGACTGAGATTAGCCCACGTAAAGACTTCCAAATGAGGACGGTATTGAAGCTTTTTTGAAGAAAAAAGCCATGTCCTCCCGTCGTTACGGCTTTTTTGAGTAACTTTGTGCCCGTTATATAAGTATTGGATATACATTATTAATATGGCGACAATGGAAAATCTTGCAGGCAAGCGGATTGCCGTGCTGCTCTCGGGCGGTGTCGACAGCGCCGTCGTTGTGCATGAACTGGCGCAGCAGGGACTCAAGCCCGACTGTTTTTACATAAAGATAGGTCCCGAGGAAGAGTCGGAATGGGACTGTACGAGCGAGGAAGATATGGAGATGGCTACCGCAGTGGCTGCCCGCTACGGCTGCCGGCTGGATGTCGTGGACTGTCACCGGGACTATTGGGAGCGCGTGACACGATATACGATGGAGAAGGTGAAGGCCGGATTTACGCCCAATCCCGACGTGATGTGCAACAGGCTGATAAAGTTCGGAGCTTTCCACGAGAAGCGTGGCCACGACTACGACCTCATCGCCACGGGCCATTATGCCTGTACGGAGATTGACGGCGAGGGCCGCAAGTGGCTCGTGACCAGTCCAGATCCGGTCAAGGACCAGACCGATTTTCTCGCACAGATATACGATTGGCAGCTGCGCAAGGCCCTGTTTCCCATCGGTCACTATATGAAAGACGAGGTGAGGGCCATTGCCGAGCGTGAACATCTTGTCAATGCACGTCGCAAGGACTCGCAGGGCATCTGCTTTTTGGGTAAAATCAACTACAACGAATATCTGCGTCGCTATCTCGGCGAGCAGCCCGGCGACGTCGTCGAGCTGGAGACGGGACGCCGGATAGGCACTCACCGCGGTCTTTGGTTTCACACGATAGGCCAGCGTCACGGCCTCGGATTTGGCGGCGGACCGTGGTATGCGGTCAAAAAAGACATGGCCGCAAATATTCTCTACGTCAGTCACGGATTTGAACCGCGTACGGCTTACCGCAAGGATTTCCCCATCTGCGATTTCCATTTCCTGACCGTTCCGGTGGAAATGGAGCGCGTGACGTTCAAGATACGTCATACGGCCGGCTACCATCCAGCCACGCTCGAGACGCTGGGCGACGGCCGTTATGTCGTCCATGCGGAGGAACTGATGCAGGGTGTGGCGCCGGGACAGTTCTGCGTGGTGTATGATGAACATCATCACCGGTGCTACGGGTCGGGCGAGATAACCGTGTGACGCCGATTATATATATAATATGGTGTCGCGTTGCGGCTAAGTTGCGTTGTGTTATAATGGTATAGGAATGTCGGCATGCGATGTGGAAGGAATTTGTCCCTACAATTCCTTTCTGTTTGCCTCTTGGTTCTTTTTCCGTCTTCTTTCCGCAGAATATCCGTCAAACATGGCGGCTGGCGTTAAAAATAATGAAATACTTCTTATCTAACCTTATTTATATTACCTTTGTACGCACATTAAAAAACTATAGTTATTTAAAAACAATATCAATTCGACGAATGAAACAGTTTAAGCGAGTGGACAATCTGCTCGGTTGGTTATCTTTCCTGATAGCCGCCTTTGTCTATTGCTCCACCATTGAGCCGACAGCCAGTTTCTGGGACTGTCCTGAGTTTATCACAACAGGCTACAAACTCGAAGTGGGACATCCACCGGGAGCACCTTTCTTCATGCTGACGGCCAATCTGTTCTCACAGTTTGCCAGCGACCCGTCGCAGGTGGCATATATGGTCAACACGATGAGCGCGCTCTTCTCAGCCCTCACCATCATGTTCCTTTTCTGGAGTATCACCCATCTGACGCGGCGGTTGCTCGCCGGAAGCTGGGATGCGCTGACCCCGGCGAAGCTCATTGCCGTCGAGGCATCGGGTCTTGTGGGCGCTCTGATATACACGTTCAGTGACACGTTCTGGTTCAGTGCGGTCGAAGGTGAGGTCTATGCCTACTCCTCGCTGTTCACGGCCGTGGTCTTCTGGCTCATCCTCAAGTGGGAGGAGCATGCCGACGAGCCCCACAGTGACCGCTGGCTCGTGCTCATAGCCTATATGACCGGCCTCTCCATCGGCGTCCACCTGCTCAACCTGTTGTGCGTTCCCGCCTTGGTTCTGGTCTACTACTACCGCCGTTTCCCCCATCAGACACCTCAGGCAGACCTGCGTGGCTCCATCGCTGCGTTGGCTGTGTCCATCGTCATCTTGGCCGCAGTGCTCTATGGAGTAGTTCCCGGCATCGTTCAGGTGGGCGGATGGTTTGAACTTTTCTTTGTCAATACGCTCGGTTGTCCGTTCAATACGGGTGAAATCATATACATCATCCTGCTCATTGCCACCATCATCTGGGCCATACGCGAGACCTATTCGGACCGCAACGACAAGCGCGGCAACGCTGCTTTCCTCTGCGCCGTGGGCATGCTGGGCATCCCATTCTACGGTCACGGATGGTCGGCTGTGGTTATTGGTGTCGTCGTCTTGGCACTGTTGTGGTTTGTCCTCAACCTGAGAGACAAGAAGAAGTCTGCCCTTATCAGTGCCAGAGTCAAGAATACGTCGCTGCTCTGCATGCTGATGCTGATGATTGGCTACTCGAGCTACGCGCTCATCGTCATCCGTTCGTCAGCCAACCCGCCGATGGACCAGAACTCTCCGGAGGACATTTTCACCCTCGGACAGTATCTCGGACGCGAGCAGTACGGCAACCGACCGCTTTTCTATGGCCAGGCTTACACCTCACAGGTCGCTCTTGAGAAGGACGGAGAATACTGCCGCCCGGTTCTTGACAAGGGTGAGCCCGTCTACCAGCGCAAGGACAAGGCCACGCCGGACGAGAAAGACTCTTACTTCGTCGTGCGTACAAACGACCAATACAAATACGCCCAGAACATGCTCTTCCCACGAATGTACGATCAGGGACGTGCCGGAGAATATGAAAACTGGATGGGCGGTGTCGAAGGAACGCAGGTTCCGTACGACCGTTGCGGCGAGATGATAATGGTGAAGGTGCCCTCTCAGCTGGAGAACCTGCGCTTCTTCCTTTCTTATCAGTGCAATTTCATGTACTGGCGTTACTTCATGTGGAACTTCGCAGGCCGTCAGAACGACGTTCAGGGCAACGGAGAGCTGGAGCACGGCAACTGGATCACGGGCTTCTCGTGGTTTGACAACCTGCGTCTGGGCGACCAGAGCAAGCTGCCGGACGAGCTGAAGGAGAACAAGGGCCACAATGTCTTCTACTGCATGCCGCTCCTGCTCGGTCTCATCGGCCTCTTCTGGCAGTCCCTGCGCCGCGGACAGACCGGCATCCGCCAATTCTGGGTGGTCTTCTTCCTGTTCTTCATGACCGGACTGGCCATCGTTATCTACCTCAATCAGACTCCCAGCCAGCCGCGTGAGCGTGACTACGCCTACGCCGGATCATTCTATGCGTTTGCCATCTGGTGCGGAATGGGTGTGGCCGCCATTATCGACGAGCTGACCCGCAGGCTCAAAGGCCATCACGCTTTGGTTGCCGCCGTCGTCGGACTGATATGTCTGCTCGTGCCCGTTCAGATGGCATCGCAGACCTGGGACGACCACGACCGCAGCGGACGCTACACCTGCCGTGACTTCGGACAGAACTATCTGATGTCCCTCGATCAGACCGGCAACCCGATAATATTCACCAACGGCGACAATGACACGTTCCCCTTGTGGTACACTCAGGACGTTGAAGGCGTCCGTACCGATGCCCGTGTCTGCAACCTGAGCTATCTCCAGACCGACTGGTACATCGACCAGATGCGCCGTCCGGCCTACGATTCGCCCTCGGTGCCTATCACATGGAGCCGTTTGGAGTACTGCGCGGGCACCAACGACTATGTTTCGGTCAACCCGTCGCTGAAGAACGCCATCGACGCGATGTACACCGAATATCCCGACGAGGCCCGCCGCCTCTTCGGTGACAATCCCTACGAGCTGAAGAACATCCTCAAATATTGGGTACGCAACAACGGACTGAGCGAAGAGCAGCGCAACGTGATGAAGTATCTAGTAGGCGAAGGCATGTCGACCCATGTCATTCCGACCGACACTGTCTATATGACCATCGACAAGGAGGCCGTCCGCAAGAGCGGCATGATGATGGCCGCAGACACCATTCCCGACCGCATGACAATCTCGCTGGCCGGCAAGCGCGCTCTCTACAAAGGCGATTTGATGATGCTTGAGATGATTGCAGAGAGCAACTGGACCCGTCCGATATACGTGGCGCGTACTGTCGGTCCCGAAAACTACATGAATCTTGGCGACAACTTTGTGCAGGAAGGCCTGGCCTGGCGCATCACTCCGTTCACGACCAATGCTCCCGGAGCACGCAATTTCGACACCAAGCGGGCATACGACAACCTTATGCACCGCTTCAAGTTCGGAGGAATAGACAAGAAGGGTATCTATCTTGACGAGACCGTCCGCCGCATGTGCCTGACCCATCGCAGTGTTTTCGTCCAGCTTGCGGTCAATCTCATCAGCGAGGGAGATAACAAACGGGCAGCGGAAGTGCTCGACTATCTGGAAAAGAACATACCGTCGTATAACGTTCCTGTCGATTTCACATCCGGTTCCATTGAGCAGACGCGAGCATATATCGCTCTTGGCGATAAGGTCAAGGCCATGAAGCTGGCTAATCAGCTTTGGACAAAGTCAAAACAGTATATGGACTGGTACCTCACCTTGGACAATATGCGCTTGGCCGGCGCCCATCGCGAATGTATGGAGAATATCTATGTCATGCAGAATGTGGCCATGTTAGGCCGTCAGGTAGACGCCGCATGGGGCGAGAAGAAACTCGACGAGCTTGAGGCCGTCATTCGGGCGTATCAGGCAAAGGGTGGCCGTCTGGAATAATGAGCAACAGAATAATCAACAAGGAAAGACCGAGAGATGATCATTGAGCAACCGGCAATATGGCTGCGATGGCTCTATCCGCGGGCCACGTGGCGTATGGACAAGAGCGAGCGGGCCGTCTATCTGACTTTTGATGACGGCCCCATCCCCGAGGCCACGCCTTTCATACTTGACACGTTGGCTCGTTTCGATATCAAGGCGACGTTCTTTATGGTCGGTGACAATGTGAGGAAGCATCCCGAACTGTTCCAAAAGGTGGCGGCGGCCGGTCATCGTATCGGCAACCACACGTACCATCATCTCGGCGGTTTCCGTCACTCCATCAGGCACTATAACGCCGATGCCGAGTTGGCCAACGAGCTGTTGCACACCGATCTCTTCCGTCCGCCTCACGGTTGGATGCGTCTGGACCAGTATTTCTGGCTCGGCCGCAAATACAGGATAGTGATGTGGGACCTTGTTACGCGTGACTATTCAAAGTGGATGACACCGGAGCGGGTGCTCGACAACGTGAAACGGTATGCCCGCAACGGTTCAATCATCACCTTCCACGACTCCCTGAAGAGCATCGACAAGCTCCGTTACGCCCTTCCGGAGGCCATCAAATGGTTGAAGGAGCAGGGCTACGAGTTCAAGGTTTTCCCCTGAATGTAATGTCACGGGCCGGCTGGCGATTGCCAGTCGGCCCGTGACATTCTGTTTTTAATAGGGGGATTGTATTACAATAAGATCCCTACCATTTGCATGGACCTTATTATGATGTAGCCCTGTGTCTTTTGTGTATTAAAAATGTATCAGTGATTCCCCGGAACGTATCACCAAGTTCTTGGAAACGTATTAATCAGCTTTTCGGAACATCTCAATTATTTTATACGCCGCACTCCGGACAATATCCTTTCATGACATAGTTGACCGACGTCTGGATGTAACCTTCGGGCAGCGGAATCTCCGGAATGGGCACGTTGTCGATGCAAAACGTGCGGTGGCAGCGTTCGCAGTAGAAGTGGGCATGCACATCGTCGTCATGACCATCCTCGCCGTGGCTATGGCTGAGGCACAGTTCATATCTCACACCGTCGCCGCCGCTGTCAATGACATGCACCAGATGGTGCTCGCGGAAGAGTGTCAGAGCGCGGAATATGCCCGACTTGTCGACCGTCATTATCTTGTATTCCAGTTCTGACAGCGACATCGGCCTGTCAGCCGTGCCCAATGCCTTCACGGTCAGTATGCGGTTGACCGTCGGCCGTATGCCGTGCGCCGTCAGCAGTTCAGTACATTTGTTCTCGTCCATGACCTTTTCTTTTTGAAATGATTTTGTCCAAACGTCGTCCCGACCAATCCGTCATATTCGGGAGCGGCCTTGTCGTATTGCATCCGTAAAATTAGCAATTATTCGTCAAACGGCAAAATTACGGCCGTCCAATCCACCATAATTAATCATTTTTGAGTATCTTTGCCTTTGTCACGGTCACCGCCTGACCTACGTGAATCTGAAACAATCAAATAAAAGATAATTATCAGACATGAGACTACAATCTTTTCTCCTTGTGCTTGTTTGCACATCGACGGCCGCAATGGCCCAGTTCTCGAAACCACGTCGTGCCTACGTCGAATATCTCGTCACGACCGACCATCCCGATCGCATATATGCCACCGGTCAGGAGGCCCGTCTGACCGTCGAGGCATATAAGGGAGGCCGCCCCTTGGACGGTGTCAAGGTCATCTGGTCCGTCGGCGACGAGATGATGGATGTTCATCGGAGAGACACCGCCACCTTCCGTGCGGGCCGTGCCGTCCTGCCACTCGGCACACGCACGCAGCCCGGTTTCCGCGCCTGCAATCTCCGTTTCACCGTCTACGACAAGACCTACAAGGACTTCGTCAAGGTCGCCTTTGCCCCCGACAGCATCCGTCCATATACCGTGATGCCCCGAGATTTTGACCGTTTCTGGGCCAAAACGCTCCGCACGGCCGCCCGCACTGACCTTGCTCCCGAGGTGACGCCCCTGCCGAAATACTCCACCGACAGCATCGAGGTCTCCCTCGTGCGCCTCAATGTCGGCCCCGGCGGACGCCATGTCTACGGCTATCTGACCCGTCCGCGCGACGGCCGGCCACATCCCGTGCTTTTCTGTCCGCCCGGTGCGGGAGCCTCACGGATAACTCCGACCACATATTACAGTGAGCGCGGATTCATCTACTTCAACATCAACATCCACAACGACTGCAATCCCGAGCTTGACGAGGCGTCATACGCTGCTGCCAAGGCTGCCACCGAGGGCTACAACCGCCGCGGCATCGCCTCTCCCGAGACATTCTACTATCGTGATGTCTACGCCGCGTGCTCCCGCTGTGTCGACTTCCTCTGTACGCTTCCAGACTGGGACGGCCGCAATGTCGGTGTCACGGGAGGCAGTCAGGGCGGTGCACTGACCATTGTGACTGCGGCGCTCAATCCTCGTGTCACGTTCTGCTCACCGTTCTATCCGGCTCTCTGCGACCTGACCGGTTTCCGCGAGGGGCGTGCCGGCGGTTGGCCAAAATACTTTGACGGCCGTAGTGAAGACGCCGGAGCAGCCGAGACACTGGCCTATTATGACGTGGTCAATTTCGCCCGCCGGCTCACGTGTCCTGTCTTCTATTCCTTCGGATACAACGACGACACCTGTTCCCCGACATCAACCTATGCCGCCTACAACGAGATAACCTCGCCGAAGACTCTCAGCGTCACACCTACCAGCGGCCACTGGCGCTTTCCCGAGACCAACGACGAGTCCGTGGCGTGGATGCAGCGCATGGCCGGAATGGTTCCGTCGGGTGGTCTCTGAACGGATTTTCTCATATTGCGGAGAGGGTAGGAGGACTCCTGACATGTAGTTCCATATCCTACTCTCTACACATTTTATCTCTGTTTTACTCAATGCAACAAGCTTATTTGTAAGTCTTTATGTGGGGCTCCTTGAAGGCAAGGAAGCTGTCCAGAACGTTTTGTAGTCGAAGGTAACTACAAATATAAGTTCAACAACGGATTCATCGCCATGAGCGACACCCATGTTCTGGTGCGGTCATGGCGCACGCAACACCCTCATGTGGGGGTCTTACGACGATGTGATGGGGTCGGACATTAACAAGATGGTAGGCAAACTACATTCGGAGAACCGTTACCGCAAGTTGCTGTTTGTGCTTGATGCCTGTTATTCCGGCACAATCGGCGAGGCTATCGAGGGCATTCCGGGCGCGCTGGTGTTCACTGCCGCCCTCGCCAATGAACCGTCGAAGGCCGACATATACGACAACGACATGAATGTATGGCTTTCAAACGGCTTTACGCGCACTTTCCGCGATGAGATTTCAAAAGACCCAATATAAGCCTTCGGGACCTTTACTACGAGACTGTGCGCGGCACGAAAGGCTCGCATCCACATATATACAATGCCGAGAACTACGGCAATATGCATCGTGAAACAATAAGAGAATTTCTATAGATTAACTTGATAAGAAACTTCCAATAATACAAGACGTGTTGTTGAGCATAGCGAAAATATGCCCGACGTGCGCGTCCCACGCTCTCATCCCATTTTTAACAATTAAGAAAATAACAGACAAACGCGCTCAAAAACAGCCGTTTTTCTTGAATTTTCCGTCCGGACGACGGAAAATGCCTCATTTTCTTTGTTTTATTTAACGTCCTGATTTTCAGCATCTTATCTTCTTTTGTGCTTCCGGCCGCTTTCTCTTCGTCTTGCCGTAAGGCCCTTACGGGGTTGCAACGGGGCCCCCGTTGCATGACGGCGGCGTGCTCGTTGCATGATGACGGCGTGCTCGTTGCGACCCCGGGAGGGCCCCGTTGCTCGACCGGCGGTCAAAAACCGTGTTCCGACGGCGACTTTTTTGTCATGCCACGGAGTTGCCGCAATGTCGTAAGGGCCGTTTAAGTAGTTTTTAGAAGAGTTAATCCATTGCCAATAAAACGGACAAATCGTGGATGAAGAGGATACTAATTGCTATATCAAAGTTAAATAAATCTAATTTCTCCTCTGCGCGTAGCGAGTAAGCCGGTAAATCCTTATCTTTGCAGACAAGAGATAAACGGAAAGTTTTCGGCAGGGAACTAAAAGGGACCCGTCCCATGTCGGAGATAGATTATAATTACGAAGGTTCCTGTTATTTATTAGATTTGACATTATGAAGAAGATTAGTTTTATCGTGATGCTCTTCATGGCATTTTCCCTGACGACGTTTGTTGCCTGCGACAGCAGTGATGACGGCAATTCGACGGAACAGGGCGACGGCAATAACGGCGGCGAGAATGGAGAGAACGGCGGCGGCAACGGACCCTCGGCCGATGCGCAGAAACAGAAGTTGGAGTCCATAGCCAACGACTTGATGGGCAAAGTCAGTGCCAACGACTTCCGCAACATCACCGACCTGTTTGACTATGTCGATCGCATGACGACCGACGAATCTGCCGTTGAAGACTGGTATGAGGCTTGTTCTGACGCCTGCGAGCTGTCCGGCTCGACAGCCAGCGATACCCGCTATCTCTGGCGCGCGTCCAATTTCTACGGACAGTTTGAACTCCAGAACGGACGTTGGGTGAAGACCGGTTCCGCTTCCAACCTGTCGTTCAAGTTCCGCGACAGCAACAACCGCGAATGTGTCCTGCTCGTCACCCACAGCGGCAAGGACACGAAGGTCCATCATGACGAGTTTGATGAAGAAAACTGGTATTACACTCCCTATGGCTATTATACGGAGCGTGTGGAAAACGCTTTCATGATACCAGAGAATATCAACGTCACCCTCACTCAGGGCGGCACTCAGCTGGCATCGGCTACGGTCAGGACGACACTCGGCATCAGCGATCCCGACGGCGAGGTGCGTCTCAGCACCGACCGCGCGGAGGTGACAGCCACGATGCGTGTCAACGACTACACGTTTGTTGTCGACAATGCAGCCGTCAATGCCGGCAGCAGCGCCTCGCTCTCGGCCCGTTTCCAAAAAGGTTCGGAGACCCTTTTCAGCACGCAGATCCAGGCTGCGGGATATACCAATGCCGATGAGGAGGTGACCGTGAAGAACGCCACCATGACAACCGAGGTTCTCGGCAACCGTCTCCGCATTGCCGGTGCAGTCAGTGACGTCAGCCGCTTCTACGACTATATCGAGGATGCCAACAACAATGAATATGACGAGAACCGGTTTAAGACAGCGGTAGAACGCGCCAACGGTCTTCTGGATGTCAAGGTCTATTTCGACGGCAACGCTACGGCCAGCTCCACGGTCAAGCTCTGTCCGGTGGTGGATACCGACTACTACTACGGTTATAGCGAGAAGTGGTCTTTCGGTCCCGCCTTCTATTTCTCCGATGGAACGTCTTACAGCATGTTCGATGACTACTTTGATGACGATGTGTTTGAAGATATCATCGAGCGCTTCGAGCGTCTGATGGACGATTTCATCGATTTAGTCGAATAAGCCGTTGCTGCTTTTGTCCACCCATACGGCGGAAAATCTCCGTCTGCGACTGATTCTGCTCCTGTGTCTTGCCACGTCCGTGGTCTCGGCACAGGAGCAGGACACTTTGTCACGTGACCTTCCCAACGTCAGCGTGAGCGGACGCCGGGTCAACACCTATCTGCAGACCGTGCGGGGAGCAAGCGTCGTCAGTATGGAGATGATGCGGCAGATGCCCCGCATACTCGGCAATGCCGACCCCATCCACTACGCCATGATGCTGCCGGGCGTACAGACCAATTCCGAATATGACGCCGGACTCCACATACAGGGCTGCGACAACTCCCACAACATGGTCAGCATCGGCGGCGTCCCGATATACAATGCGTCCCATCTGCTCGGTTTCTTCTCCGTCTTCAACGCCACCCACTACTCCGACATGCGGCTCGACAAGTCGGCCGGAGTCTTTGTCGGAAGACTCGGCGGCAGTCTCGACATGCGCCCCGCAGACACGCTTGTGACGACATGGGGCGGCGATCTCTCCGTCGGACCGATGTCCTCACAGGGCACTCTGCGCGTCCCGCTGACGCCCAAGTCCGACCTGATCCTGTCGGCGCGGGCCGCCTATCTCAATCTCCTTTATTCCCGGTGGCTCACCATCGACGACCAGCAACTGCGATATTCTTTCTGCGACTACAATCTGACGTACACCTTTCGTCCGGACCCGCGCAACACCGTCACGGCCGAAGCCTATTTCGGCGGCGACCGTGTGGGTGTCAAGGACGCCGCTTACACGATGGACTCCCGTCTGCGGTGGTCCAACTTCATGGGCGCTGTCCGGTGGCGGCATGCCTCTGATGGGGCTGTTCTCGAGCAGAGCGCCTGGCACACTGCTTATCGCAACCGCTTCCGGCTGACCCAGACCAACATCGCCGTCAGCCTCCCGTCGGACATCAGCACGACCGGCTATCGGGCGCAGCTGACCCTCGGACGGACCGTCGTCGGAGCGGAAGCGGCCATCCACGCCATCCTACCTCAGACTCCGCAGACCGACGGACTGATAATGCGGAACTCAGCGGAGCAGCGTCGTCTCCATCCCGTGGAGCTCTCGGCATCCGCCACCCACACGCTGGCCGTAGGCCGCCGGCTTGAAGTGACACCCGGGTTGCGCCTCGGGATGTTCTCGAGCGGCAGCGAAGAGCCGTCAGCGCCGGTCAAAACGTTCTTCAGTGCCGACCCTTACGTCTCCGCCACGCTGCATATTATGCGTTCGTCGACACTCACCTTTGCTGCCGCCGTCAAGCATCAGAATCTCTTCAAGACCGGTTTTTCCCAGTTGGGACTGCCCACCGAGTTCTGGATACCGGCCGGAGCAGGTCGCCGTCCGCAATATTCCTATGACCTTTCGCTGCTCTTCGAGACCGTTTCCAGCGGCCGGATGTGGCGGCTTTCGGCCGAAGTCTATCACAAATGGCTGCGCCACCAGCTGGAATATGACGGCAATGTCTTCGACTTCATCTTCTCGGAATACAATCTCGCCGACGCCCTTCTCCACGGACGGGGTACCAACTACGGCGTCAACATCATGCTGGAGAAACGCAAGGGCCGTCTCACCGGTTGGCTCAGCTACTCCGTCGGAAGGGCGTGGAGACGTTTCCCGGGCACGAAATATACGGGAAAGTATCCCGCTTCGCATGAGCGTATCCACGAACTGAACGCCGTGGCAACCTTCCGGCTGGCGCGGCGGTGGAGCTTCGGAGCCACTATGGTGGCCGCGTCCGGCACTCCTTACACGGCTCCGGAACGCTTCTATCTCATCAACAACAACATCATCACCGAGTTTGGAGATCACAACGGGTGTCGCATCGGAACGTACGCACGTCTCGATCTCTCCGCCAGCTATGACTTCAGCGTGCGCGGCCGTCGGCGGAGCGGCATCAACGTGTCTTTATATAACGTCACCATGCACAACAACGAGCTATTCCGCAGACTCAAGATATATAAGGATAGGTTTGCCAACAAGCCCTTCTCGTTTGTTCTCAACATCATGCCGTCGGTCAACTATTATTACAGTTTCTGAATGAAAAGATATATGCGAAAGTTCTATCTGATTGTGTCGGTCATGCTCATTCTGCTCTACGTCTCGTGCAGCGACGACGAAGAGCCGATGCCCGCCGATGCCATTGTCGTCGAAGGATGGATCGAGAACGGCCGTTTCCCCATCGTTCAGGTGACCCATAGTGTTGTCATCAGTAGCGACTACCAGCCGTTGGACAGCCTGCAGCGCTACATGGAGCGCTGGGCGAGGGTGCGGCTGAGCGACGGCGAGCGCGAGGTGACGATGATGGGGCGGTATGACCGTGAATATTTTCCGCCGTTCATATATACCACGATGGATATGCGCGGCGAGCCGGGGCGTACTTATAGTCTCACGGTCGACACTCCCGACGGTAGCCATGCCGAGGCGTCGGCGACCATTCCGGAGCCTGTTGAGATAGATTCGCTTGTCTGTGAGCGTGTCGGTCAGACCGACACGTTGCGCCAGCTCTACTGCTATATCACGGACCGGGGGCCGGAGACGTCCTACTATAAAGTGTTCGTCCACATCATGGGCCGGCCATACGGTTACACGTCGTCTTACCTTGGTATTGTGACGACGGACATGTTGCCGTCGAACGGCAAGATTGCGGTCAATCAGGGGCGTGTCAATCTGGAGAAAGATTATATCCAATATTTTGCCACGGGCGATGAAGTCGTCGTCAAGGTGTGTCGCATGGACAGGACGGGATATGAGTTCTGGCGTGATTTCGAGGACATGACGTCGCTGTCGCGCAATCCGTTTTTCCCCGTGACGGACAACATCCGGTCAAACATTACCGGCGGACTGGGCTACTGGTTGGGCTACGGCAGCAGCGTCAGGAGAATCATAATCGAATGACATAAGTTTCAAGAGGTTGCTCAAAATAAGGTTTATGCCCACCGTAGGGACAAATTCTTGTATCTGTCCGCAAGCTACATTTTGATATTAAATGTTTTGTTTGGCGGACAGATACAAGAATTTGTCCCTACGGTGGGCATCATTTGCATTTTTCACCCATCGTTATTTCATGAACGGACGTTACCGCTCATTATCTATTCGGAAGCCGTTCTGACCGTAACGGCTGTTCCCTTATTTAGCAGGTTTCTCCACATTGTTAGAGTCAGACTGGGCTTTCCCGTAGAACCGGGCACCGGCGCGCAGCTGGTGGCGCATGATGCTGACAAACTCACGGGCCTCCTGAAGAATGTTCAGATACAGCAGAGCGACCTTGAGACCGCCCGTTCCGTTGTCATTTTGCATGCGGTTGTAGTGGCGTTTGCGCATGGCGCTCAGTTCGTCCTTGAGCCGTCCCGCGTCGGCGAGAATGTCTTTGTAGTCGTCGAAGCGCCCGGTGGAGAGCATGGACTCGGAGCGTGACATCAGTTCGGAGACGCGGCGGCGCAGCAGAGTCAGCTCTTCCTGACACTCATCAGGCAGCGGGCTGAAGTTGTTGTCTACGTGTTCGCGTATCGGGTCGAGCATTCTTCTCAGACAGTAGATGAACTGGCGGTCGCTGTCGGCTCCCATGTGATACCACGTGTTGCGCTCCAGAGTCACTTCGTCCGGCACGCGGCGCAGGGCAAGCATTTCCTTACGGCGGTATTTCGAGAGCATCTCCTGTTCGGCGTCGAGCTCTTTCCGGGTGTGGGAAAGCAGGTTCAGGCGTTCGTTGACGAGTCCGTCGAGGACGTTGTCAAACTGTGTCGCGGCAAAGCGGCATACGAATGACTGCGTGCGGGACACATGCTTCTGCAGCATGTCCCACACCATGCGCGGGTCGGCCGACTGCATCATCAGTTCAAACTGGCTCGCCTCCTTCTCCTCAGCGGCCTTATCCTTGTAGCTGCGGTTGCTGCGCACGAGCATGAAGACGACCAGACCGATGAAGAAGACCATAGCGACGATACCGCCGAAGTGCATGACGGCGCAGACGATGCCGCATGCGGCGAAGGCCGCTCCGGCCGTTATGAACCAGCCGCCGATAACGGAGAGCACACCTGTCACGCGGAACACGGCGCTCTCGCGGCCCCAGGCACGGTCGGCGAGGCTTGAACCCATTGCGACCATAAAGGTCACGTAGGTCGTGGAGAGCGGCAACCGGAGGTTTGTTCCTATGACGATGAGGGCTGCGGCAAGCACGAGGTTGATGGCCGCACGCACCATGTCGAAGGCCGCTCCGCGCGGCAGGACGACGTCACTCTTGCTGAAACGCGAGTCTATCCAAGCTGCGGCCCGTGGAGGAACGGCAGCCCCGACGGTCGTGACCACACTCTGCACGGAGCGGACGATGCTGCGGGCAGCGCGTGACGAGCCGAACATCTCGTCGCCCTCGTCCTGACGTGACAGGTCGACACTGGTCTTAATGACATTCTGCGCCTTGCTGGAGGTGGCCATTGCGACAATCATCACTATGCCGGCAGCCATGAGATAGGGCAGCGGCGTGTTGGCACTGGTCATCAGCGAGTGCATCATGAAGTCGTCGGCCGGCACACCTGAGGCCGCGTATGTCGTGTAGGAGTCGAGGCCGGCCATTGGTACGCCGATGAAGTTGACAAGGTCGTTGCCGGCAAAGGCCATAGCCAGTGCGAACGTACCTATGAGGACGACGACTCGGAAGACGTCGATGCACAGCAGATGGAGCACCTCGGCGACAATGGCCGAACCGACAAAGCAGGCGAAAAGCAGTTCCGGCGTGTGGTCAGTTATCCACAGACGCTGGTCGTCTGATATGAATGGCGAGTCGGACAGACCTTTTATGAAGATGAAGTAGGCCAGCAGCGTGAAGGCCATTCCGCCGAATATGGCTATCGTATAGCGCAGATGGCGCTTATATCCGAAGGTGAAGACGATGCGCGCTACCCATTGGACGACGACTCCGCAGACGAAGGCGATGGCCACGCTGACGAAGATGGCGATGATGACACTGAGGGCTTTGTCACTGTTGAGGAGCATGTCGAGCGACAGCGACGGGTCACCGCTCATCTTAAGGACGGCCATTGCGAAGGTTCCGCCGAGCAGTCCGAAGACGAGCGAGACGGTCGAGGAGGTCGGGAGACCGAGCGTGTTGAACATGTCGAGCACAATCACGTTTGTCACCATCACGGCCAGAAAGATCGTCATCACCTCGTGAAACGAATAGTTGTCCGGCCGCATGATGCCGTGGCGCGCCAAGTCCATCATTCCGGCACTCATCATCGCACCGATCAGAACTCCGGCGGAGGCAAAGATGAGCACGGTTTTGAATCCGGCGGCACGCGCTCCAATGGCAGAATTGAGGAAGTTGACGGCGTCGTTGCTCACGCCGACAAAGAGGCCGAAGACTGCCAGAACAAGCAGAAAGACCACAATTGCTAAGTAAACTGTTTCCATTGACTGAATGTTTATCCTATTATTATAATGTATATCGAACCGTAATGCTGATGTTCCGGACTTATTAATCAGACTCATTAGTCCGTGTCAGTTCCGCCCTCGGTTTCTCTCCATAACGCTTCCGTCACGTTAGTGATGCAGCGTAATTTATGTGTGGCAAAGATAGTGCAAGCGAGCGCAATGTGAACTTGTTCACAAGTTATTCGTAAACTCATCAACACGTGCCGAGTGCAGCCTATCTTCTGCAAAGGTATTGGAATGATGTTACAAAAATGTTACTGCGGTGTTAAATTAAGGTAACAGTCCGTCGGCGGTAAGATAGTTTAAGAATCCGTCGGCGGAATGTAACGTATGTTTATATTTCATCCGGCGTTTGGAGTTACATTATCTACCGGTAGGACCGCGACCTGTCGCGACCGCCTCCTTGCCACCAGATTTTACCGTCCGATTGGTTTATACACATGATTTGTCTGGTGGTCGGTTAGGTGACTTTTTCGGCGGTCGTGACGGATTGCAAACTTACTGTCAGATCATATCACTTCAAACGCCGGATAAGTCATATATGTTTACAAAAGTCACCTCGTCATTCCTCCCGGTTTTGCCCGTTTCGGCGTCATTTTCCAGCCATTTTCCGCATTTTGAAGCGATTTTCCATCTGCTTCATGACGCAAAAAGTTGGCATGAGGATGCCGGGAGGCCCTTACGGCTCTTCCGGAACAAAAAAATCGCGCGTTTTTCAACGGCTGAAAACAGGCCGAAAAGCCGCTGATTTCTTGCCGTAAGGGCCTCCCGAGGTCGCAACGGGGCCGCTTTCGTCGTGCAACGGCAGCCCCGTCGTAATGCAACGGCGGCCCCGTTGCAACCCCGTAAGGCCCTTACGGCATGGCCGTCGTGCCCGCCTCGGAAAACGGCGGCCCTGTTGCACTTTGTAAGTGTCTATGAATGAGCGGCTTGGAAAATCTGTAAATAAAACGTCACGAAGACCCCTAAAATTTGATACGCGCGAGATTTGAATATTTGCGCCCGCCTCCGCATTTTTTTGAAAAGTCCCTGCTCTCGTGGCGGTTAAATTCAGAAAAAATATTACAGGCAGACTGGTTGGATTGCTGGCAGTCGGGGGATATGTGTTGTTGGGGGAAATCTTGCGGAGACATTGGAATAATACGGGATATAAATCAATTCTGTTGACTGACTTATAAAAAACTTTTGGCAATCCTTTCCACTTGCAGACGCAAAAAATCGGCATTATCCTTTGCCGTTTGGGCGGTTTGTGCTATCTTTGCAGACGCAAAATATTGACACAACGACAGATGAGTAATCTTGATTTCACTCATATACTGGCCAAGACAGTGGACGAGCTGTCGGCCGTGGAATCTCTGAAGGGACTGTTCCATCAGCATCGCGACGGCAATCCGTTGCCCTCGGCAAGGGCGCTGGAAGAAATAATCGAATTGGCCCGCGGTATTCTTTTCCCGGGATATTTCGGCCGGTCGTCTGTCAATATGAGCACAATCCGTTATCATATTGGTGTCAACGTCGAACGGTTCCACAATCTGCTGTCAGAGCAGGTCATGGCCGGTCTGTGCTTTTCGTGCACGGGCGGCAGCGACGGTTGTGGCGAAGTGTGCCGCGGACGGGCGACGGACATAGCCACACAGCTGGTCGGCCGTCTGCCGCAGATACGTCGTACGCTGGCCACGGACGTGGAGGCCGCCTACTGCGGAGACCCTGCGGCGACGAGCTATGGTGAGATAATCTCGTGCTATCCAGTCATCCGGGCGCTGGTCAACTACCGTCTGGCCCACGAGCTGTTTGCGCTCGGGGTGCCGCTCATACCGCGAATGATGACGGAAATGGCCCATTCGGAAACCGGAATCGACATTCATCCGGGAGCGCGCATAGGCCACCATTTCACCATCGACCACGGCACGGGTGTGGTCATCGGGGCTACGTGCATCATCGGCAATCATGTCAAGCTCTATCAGGGCGTCACGCTCGGCGCGAAGAGCTTCCCGCTCGATGACGACGGCAACCCAATCAAGGGCATCGACCGCCATCCCATCCTGGAGGACGGCGTCATTGTCTATTCAAACGCAACTATCCTCGGCCGCATAACAATCGGTCACGACTCAGTCGTCGGAGCCAATATCTGGGTCACGGAGGACATGAAACCGGAAACGAAGAAGTATAAAAAAGAATAATCAGAACAGCTGTTCGCCACGGCATGACGCACAGTCCCACGACCGGAAGGACCGGACGAAGAGTGGGGTAGGGCTGCTACACATTAATTATATGTTGGCGACCGGAGTGACGGAGCATGACCGCGGTCGGCCAATCTCAACAAAACAAATGGAACAGGAATTTGAACTTATCGCCAAAACATTCATGGGACTGGAGCCCGTGCTGGCGAAGGAACTGACAGAACTGGGTGCTAACAATGTGCAGACGGGACGTCGCATGGTGTCTTTCACGGGCAATAAGGAGATGATGTATCGTGCCAATTTTCAGTTGCACACGGCCATCAGAATCCTCAAACCCATCGCACACTTCAAGGCCAAGTCGGCCGACGATGTCTATGAGGAGGTGAAGAAGATTGACTGGACGCAGTATATCGGTCTCGAAAAGACGTTCGCTGTCGACTCGGTCGTGTTCTCCGAGGAGTTCCGCCACTCCAAGTTTGTCTCCTATAAGGTCAAGGACGCCATCGTCGACCAGTTCCGCGAGAAGACGGGCAAGCGTCCGAACATCAGCGTGGCCAATCCCGACATACGGCTCAACATGCACATTGCCGAGGACCAGTGCACGCTGTCGTTGGACTCCAGCGGTGAGAGTCTCCACCGCCGCGGCTATCGTCAGGAGAGCGTCGAGGCTCCGCTGAACGAGGTTTTGGCCGCCGGAATGATACTCATGACGGGCTGGCGCGGTGAGACGGACTTCATCGACCCCATGTGCGGCTCGGGAACGCTGCTCATCGAGGCCGCACTCATCGCCCGCAACATGGCACCGGGCTTGTTCCGCAAGGAGTATGCCTTTGAGAAATGGGCCGACTTCGATAAGGATTTGTTTGACAACATCTACAATGACGATTCCAACGAGCGTGAGTTTGCGCACAAGATATACGGCTATGACGTCGACATCAAGGCTGTCAACACGGCCCGCCTGAACGTCAAGGCGGCCGGTCTGACTTCCGACATCACTGTCACGGAGGTAGATTTCAAGAACTTCACGCAGCCGGCGGAGAAGAGTATCATCGTGACCAACCCTCCGTATGGAGAGCGTATCAGCACGCCTGACCTGCTGGGGACATACCGCATGATCGGCGAACGTCTGAAGCATCAGTTCCTCAACAACGACGCCTGGATCTTGAGCTACCGCGAGGAGTGTTTCGACCAGATAGGACTGAAGCCCTCTCTGAAGATTCCGGTCTACAACGGCTCGCTGGAGTGTGAGTTCCGCAAATATCAGATCTTTGACGGCAAGCTGAAAGACTTCCGCGGTGAGGGTGGTATCGTCAAGACGGACGACGAGAAGAAACAGATGGCGGAGAAAAAATTCAAGAAAGAGCGTGAGTTCAAGAAGCGCATCACACAGGCCGATGATGCCGGCGATGACAATGAGGAGGGCGATATCCGCTCGTTCAAGTTCCATCGTCGCGACCTTGACAGCATCCTCGGCCGTGACCGCCGCCGTTCCTCCGACGACCGCGAAGGACGCATGACGGGCCGTGACCGCAAGGGCAGCGACCGTCGTGGCGGAGATCGCGGCGGCAAGAGTTTTGACCGTAGCGGCGGCAACCGTGGTGGACATGAGCGCTTTGACCGCAGTGGCAAGGGCTTTGACCGTGGTCGCAAAGGTTCGGAGCGCGGCGGAAAGCGCTTTGACCGTGGCGGCAGAGGTTCCGGTTCACGTTTTAAAGACTATGACAATGAAGATTAAGAAAGGCCTGTTGGCACTCACGCTGCTGTTTTCCGCAGCATATACTCCGTCCGTAATGGCACAGCAACTGAAGCAGTTCACACTGGAAGACCTCAACTTCGGCGGTACGAACTACCGCCGGATGACACCCGCCAACATGTTTTTGACGTGGTGGGGCGACCGCCTGATGTATCAGGACGCCGAGGAGTGGGGAACGGTGGACATGCGGACGGGCGAGAAGAAGGCCGTCGGAACGCTTGACAAGGTCAATGTGGCGTTGGTGGCAGCCGGTGGCGATACGGCCGTGAGCAAGATGCGCTCGGCGATGGGCGCGTCCTTTCCTTATCCCGACAGCACTATGGTCCTGCTCCGAAACACAAAGGAGCGCATCCTCTACGACTGGCAGTCGGGTAGGGTGGTATGGAGACAGACGTGTGAGGGAGAGACCAACAGTGACTGGAACTCCCGTTCGCGTGCCGTCGCGTTCGTCCGTAACGACCAGCTCTGCGTCACCGGAGCCGACGGAACGACATCGCAGCTTACCACTGACGGCAGCCGTGAGATTGTCTACGGCCAGGCGGTCCATCGGAACGAGTTCGGAATCATGAGCGGAACGTTCTGGAACGGCGACGGAAGCCGCCTCGCCTTCTATCGGATGGACCAGTCGATGGTCACCGACTATCCGCAAGTGAACACCTTTACCCGTATCGCAACAGAGAAACCGGACAAATACCCAATGGCCGGAATGACCAGCCACAAGGTCACGGTGGGCGTCTACGACATGGCGACAGGCCGCACCGTCTATCTCAATACGGGCGATCCGACAGACCGCTACTTCACCAACATCGCGTGGGGACCCGACGGCAAGACGATATATATGTTTGAGCTGAACCGCGACCAGAACGACTGCGAGCTGGTGGAATATGACGGTGTGACCGGTGAGCGTCGTCAGACGATATACCGTGAGGCCAACGACAAATACGTCGAGCCGTTCCATCCGATTGTGTTCCTGCCGTGGGACAACAGCAAGTTCATCATGCAGAGCCAGCGGGACGGCTTCAACCACCTTTATCTGGTGGATCTGAAGAAGGCCGTCTATCCCGATGTGCATGCCCCGCAGGGTGTCGACACGGGCAGCCGCTACACGGAATACTTCAAGACGACACAGCTGACGTCCGGCCGATGGGTCGTCCAGAATCTTGCGGGATTTGACCGCAAGGGCCGCCGCGCCGTCATTCTGTCGACGGAGAAGAGCCCGCTGCAGAGCAATTTCTATGCCGTCAGCATCCCGAACGGCCGCCGCACGGCGCTTGACAACGGCCGCGGAGTCCATTACGGCGAGCTGTCGCCGTCGGGAGCGGTGCTCTACGACAAATACAGCGAGCCGGACGTGCCGCGCAATATCGACGTCATCAGTCTCGCGGGACGTGCCGTCACAGGCAAGTCAGGCCGCAACACGATATTCTCCGCCGCCGATCCGTGGCAGGGTTACGCCGTTCCGGAATACTCATCCGGCACGATCAAGGCTGCCGACGGCGTGACCGACCTCTATTGGCGCATGGTCAAACCAGTTGATTTTGACCCTACGAAGAAATATCCCACCGTCGTCTATGTCTACGGCGGTCCCCATGCTCACAACGTCGATGCCCGTTGGCATTGGTCAAGCCGTTCGTGGGAGACCTACATGGCACAGAAGGGCTACCTCCTTTTCATTCTTGACAACCGCGGAAGCGAGAACCGCGGCACCGCCTTCGAGCAGGCTACATTCCGTCATCTGGGTCAGGAAGAGATGAAAGACCAGATGAAGGGAGTGGAGTTCCTGAAGTCGTTGCCCTACGTCGACGCCGACCGCATGGGCGTTCACGGATGGAGCTACGGTGGATTTATGACCATCTCGCTGATGACCAACTATCCGGATGTCTTCAAGGTTGGCGTCGCCGGTGGTCCGGTGATAGACTGGAAGTGGTATGAAGTGATGTACGGAGAGCGCTATATGGACACTCCCGAGACCAATCCGGAGGGCTACGAGCAGACAAGCCTGTTGCGGAAAGCGAAGGATTTGAAGGGAAAACTCCAGATAATAATAGGTATGAACGACCCCACGGTGGTGCCCCAGCATGCCCTTCAGTTCCTCGACGCCTGTACGGAGGCCGGCACCCAGCCTGACTTCTTCGTCTATCCGGGCGAAGGCCACAACATGATGGGCCACAAGAGCGTCCATCTCCACGAGCGCATCACGCAATATTTTGAAGACTATCTCAAGTGAACGGGATACTTTTATAAGAATACTCAAGTTTCGGATATGGAGTTAAGGAATAATAAAATGGCAGTTCATGCACATTGTAGGGACATATTCTTGTATTTGTCCGTTAACCAATCGTTGATTACAACAATATGGAGGGCGGACAAATACAAGAATATGTCCCTACGGTGTGCATGAACTGCTCTTTTCGTTAAGTTCTACATCCGAGACTTCAATAAATGAACGAATAAACAAAAAAGCATATAGACTATGAAGATATTACTGTTAGGAAGCGGCGGCCGCGAGCACGCCCTTGCATGGAAGATAGCCCAGAGCCCCAAGGTGGAAAAGCTGTTCATCGCTCCCGGCAATGCCGGCACGTCCGGCTGCGGCGAGAACGTGGCCATAAAGGCCGATGATTTTGAAGCTCTGAAGGAGTTCATCGTGGCCAACGGAGTCACGATGGTGGTCGTAGGACCGGAAGATCCGTTGGTGAAAGGCATCTACGACGACTTCAAGGCCGACGTCCGCACACGGGACATCCCCGTCATCGGACCGTCAAAAGCCGGCGCAGTGCTCGAAGGCAGCAAGGATTTCGCAAAGGGATTCATGCAGCGTCACAACATTCCGACAGCCAAATACAGAACCTTCGACGGCACGACGCTCGACGAGGGACTCGCTTTCCTGGAGACACTCTGTGCTCCCTACGTCCTCAAGGCCGACGGACTCTGCGCCGGAAAGGGCGTTCTCATCCTGCCGACACTCGACGAGGCAAAGGCCGAACTGCGCGAAATGCTCGGCGGTATGTTCGGGACGGCATCGGCACAGGTCGTCATCGAGGAGTTCCTCAGCGGCATCGAATGCTCGGTTTTCGTCCTCACAGACGGCAAGAACTATAAGATTCTGCCCGAGGCCAAGGACTACAAGCGTATCGGCGAGGGCGACACCGGACTGAACACCGGCGGTATGGGAAGCGTCACGCCCGTCCCCTTTGCCACCAAGGAGTGGATGAAGAAAGTCGAGGACCGCATCATCCGTCCTACCGTCGACGGTCTGGCAGCCGAGGGAATCGACTATAAGGGATTCATCTTCTTCGGTCTTATCAACGTCTGCGGTGAGCCGATGGTCATCGAATACAACTGCCGCATGGGCGATCCCGAGACCGAGAGCGTCATGCTACGCCTGAAGAGCGACATCGTCGACCTCTTCGAGGGCGTCGCCGAGGGCAATCTCGACGAACGTCAGATAGAGTTCGACGAGCGTGCAGCAGTCTGCGTGATGCTCGTCAGCGGCGGCTATCCTCAGGAATACAAGAAGGGCTACGCCATCACGGGCATCGACCGTGTCGACGGAAGCATCGTCTTCCACGCCGGAACGGCCATGAAGGACGGCAGCGTAGTGACCGCCGGAGGCCGCGTCATCGCCGTAAGTTCATACGGCAAGGATAAGGCCGAGGCCCTTCAGAAGTCGTTTGAGGAGGCTCAGAAGATAGAATTTACCGACAAATACTTCCGTCGCGACATCGGCGCGGACTTGTAATGAGAGTATTGCAGAGGCACACTGTAGGGACATAGTCTTGTCTTTGTCCGTTTGTAGCATATTTAATCAACGTTTGTTTGCGGACAAATACAAGAATCTGTCCCTACAGTGGCTTCAGCAAGACCCTCATTCATATTCCTCATTGAATGAAGAGAATACAGAACAGAATATCCGAAAGCAAGTTTTCGCTGCCCGTAACGATTGTTTACGGAGCGGCCGTATGGTTTGCGGCAGGTCTTACCGGTGAACAGTGGTGGGTGCAGTTCGCATGTTTCGTGGCTTCCGTCGGTCTCATGATGGAGTTGAACAACAGCAATGCCCTCATCCGGATATACAGCCGGATGGTTTCATGCTCATTCATAGTCCTTTCTTCTTCCGTCGCTTTCATGTTCTCATCAGTCCATCAGGCTTTAGCCGCGATGTGCATGCTTGTGTCCTACCTCTTTCTCTTCCGCACCTACCAGGACCGTGCGTCCGTAGGCAGGACCTACTATGCTTATCTCTTTGTCGGTCTGGCCGGCATTGCATACCCGGAGACACTCTGTCTCGTACCCGTGTTCTGGCTGCTCTCCATCTTTTTTCTTCACTCCATGAGCTGGCGCAACTTCTTCGCCTCCATCTACGGACTGCTCACGCCCTATTGGTTTGCGGCCGTGTGGTTCATCTATCAGGAGGACTTCACCCTGCCGTTGAACCATTTCTCCCGCATCGCCGCGGTGTCCATGCCGCCGGATTACAGCACCCTCACCCCGGGCCACATCGCCGCTTTCCTCTTTACACTCATCATCTGCCTGACGGGCATCGTCCACTATCTGCGTACCAGCTATAACGACAAGATACGCACCCGCATGCTCTACCAGTTTTTCATAACCATGTCTTTGCTGTCGGCAGCCCTGATCATTGTCCTGCCACAGCATTATGATTTACTGCTACGCATGATGATAATCAACACCAGTCCGCTCATCGCCCACTTCATAGCGCTCACCCGGACCCGTGTGACCAACATCGCGTTTTGTGTCATCACGCTGCTGGCACTGATACTGACAGGTTATAACCTATGGACATCATCATCGATTTTCTGATTGACTACGGCTATTTCGGGATGCTCGTCTCAGCCTTCCTTGCCGGCAGTTTCCTGCCGTTCAGCAGCGAGGCCGTCATGGTTGCCCTCCAGGCCGCCGGTCTCGACCCGTGGGCTCTCATCCTGTATGGCACTGTCGGCAATGTCGTCGGCGGCATGGTCAACTACGGTCTGGGCCGTCTGGGCCGCATGGAGTGGATAGAACGCTACCTGCACGTCAGCCGTGAGAGCCTCGACAAGGCCGAGCGATTCATGGCCGGCCGTGGAGCATGGATGGGATTTTTCGCCTTTCTGCCACTCCTTGGCAGTGCCATCACCATCGCGTTAGGCCTCATGCGGGCCAACATGCCCATCTCGATCATCAGTATCTCCATCGGCAAATTCCTCCGTTACATCCTGCTCGTCTACGGAGTGAGTCTCGTCATCTGACAGAATATGCCCCTTCGGACACGCTAACCAATCTCTAACCAATCATGATATCTATGCTCAAACGTATTTTCCTATTGTCTGCCGTGCTGCTGACAACCCTTTGCACCACGGCCCAGACCTCCGATGGCACCCGTCAGAAGCCGCGCCATCCCAGACAGTTTGTCGCTCCCAACGTTCCCATCGGCGAAGGCCGCGGCATCCATCCCGGGCGTGTGGCCTGGATTCATGCCCCCGGAGTGGCGTCATGGGACGGCGAGACCGGTCTGTGGGTGGAGGACCGGTGGAATGACCAGACGAAAGCCGACGCAATGGTGCGTGCGGCGGTGACGACGCTGACAGGCCGGAAGAACGCCGGCAAGGCGTGGAAAGCCCTGTTCGCCGACTTCAACAAGACCCACGGCCGTGGCCCGCGAGGCTATCGTCGGGGCGAAAAGATAGCCATCAAGTTGAACATGAACAACGCCACGTCCCATTGCGACACCATCGAACTCAACTCCTCGCCATTTGTGACGCTGGCCCTCGTGCGTTCGTTGGTCAACGACGGCGGTGTCGCACAGGAAGACATCATCGTCTGCGAACCGAGCCGTGCCATCACCGACAGCATATATAATAAGGTGAAACGTGAGTTTCCGGCCGTCGTCATGATAGACAATATCGGCGGCGACGGGCGCGTGAAGTGCGACTACTATAAGGACCAAATCGTCTATTCGGCCGACAATGGCCGCATGGCGCGCGGTCTGGCCCGCTGCATCGTCGACGCCGACTATCTGATCAATTCGGCTTTGCTCAAGCTCCACAACGGTCCCGGCGTCACGCTGACCGCCAAAAACTGGTATGGCGCGACCGACATCGCCCTCCGGTGGCGCCAGAACGCCCACAACAACATCAGTCAGGACAAGCGCCACGGCAGACCCGGCTACAAGACCTTTGTCGACTGGATGGCCCACAAGGACATGGGCGGCAAGTGTCTGCTCTACCTCATCGACGGCACCTATGGCTCCTCCGGTGTCAACGGCGCCCCAAAAGGCCCGTGGCGGACACCTCCGTTTGACGGCGGATGGTGCTGTTCGCTCATCGTCTCGCAGGACGGAGTGGCCTGTGACGCCGTGGCGATGGACATGCTCATCGCCGAATGGCCCGGTTACGGCAGCCTCAACTACTGCGACGAATATCTCCGTGAGGCGGCCTCGCTGCCCGATGCGCCGAGCGGCACGACCTATCGTCAGGACGGCAAACCCGTCGAAAGGCCGTTGGGACTGATGGAACACTGGAACAACGCACAGGAACGGAAGTACACCAAGATAGACCTTGTGTACAAGAAAGTCGACTGACGGCAAGAAGTAGGGTCGCGACCCGTCGCGACCGCCACATTGTCACATAATCTATAGCCTGACGGCCCGCGCATATATGCTCGTCGGACGGGGTGAAACTGTTGGCACGGAGGCGGTCGCGACGGGTCGCGACCCTACTTTTTCCGTATATCAATATCCGGGAGGATTCCACAAACGAGCATGATTTTGTCAGAAAATGATTGTTAAAATTAACTTTTTGCAACGTGCGAAATTTTGTCTAAAAACGTTGTAATCCGACCGAAAAATCTCTTTTGTCGTTCAAAATCCGGTCGGCGGTCGAGCCGTAAGGGCCCCGTTGGTCTGCAATAAGCATGCCGTTATCGTGCAACGGCGTGCCCGTCGCTCTGCAACGGCGGCCCCGTTGCAGAGCCGTAAGGCCCTTACGGCGTGGAAAAATCGGCGAAAATGTTGCACACTTTGGCAAAATCTGTCGTAACGCATTGCTGCTCAGGGAGAAAAAGATGCACGCGCAAAACTCGCATATTTGAGGCCGAGGGAGGACTTGGTGGAAAATCCGTGTTAAAATGAAGGGCGTTTGTAAGAAATATTCCGAATTTAACATTTCGGACGAACGGCGTGCCCGAAACGGTTTCATCTCGGTTTCGTACAGGCATGACAACCTCGTTTTGACGTCTTCAAGTGCTTTTGTGTGCACGGGGTCATCCATTCCATAGGCCGTTTTTCCGCATCCGGCCGGTTGACGGGCCGATTTGGGTCTGATTTTTTCTTTCGTTTCATTATTAATTATTAATTTTGCTCCTCATTATATTAATGAACTCAAGTTCTCGAATATGGAGTTTTTGAAGAATAAAGAGGCGGTTCGTGCGCACGGTAGGGACATATCCTTGTATTTGTCTGCAAGCGGAGTGTTGAAATACGGCATTTATATTGTGGACAAATACGAGAATATGTCCCTACCGTGTGTACGAACCGCATTTTCGCTAAGTTCTGTATCCGAAACATCAATTAATGAAACAACGACAAAATGAAATATGCAATCATTGCTGCCGGTGAAGGCAGCCGCCTCGCCGCCGAAGGTGTCGCAGAGCCCAAACCGTTGGTGCGTGTGGGCGGAGAGGCACTCATCGACCGTCTGATACGTGTGTTTATGGACAACGACGCCGAAGAGATAGTCGTCATCTGCAACGACCTGACGGCACAGGTCAGTCTCCATCTCGTCCACCTTCAGCAGGACGGACTCGACGGACGGCCCGTGCCGTTGCGTTTTGTGGTCAAGAGCACTCCGAGCTCGATGCACAGTTTCTACGAGATCAGCAGTTTCCTGTCCGACGGCCCGTTCTGTCTGACCACCGTCGACACCATCTTCCGTGAGGACGAATTTGCCAGCTACATCAGTGCTTTCCGCGCGGCCGTGGCCGGCGGAGAGGCCGACGGAGTGATGGGCGTGACCGACTATATCGACGACGAGAAACCGCTCTACGTCGAGACCGACGACGAGCTGGGCGTGACCGCCTTCCTCGACCGTTCGGAGACGTGCCGCTATATCTCCGGCGGCATCTACGGACTGACCCCAGTGGCCGTCAGGACCCTTCAGGGGTGCATCGACCGCGGCGAGAGCCGCATGCGCAACTTCCAGCGCGCACTCATCGCCGACGGATGCCGGCTCAAGGCGTGGCCCTTCACCAAGGTGCTCGACATCGACCATGTCGGCGACATCGCCAAGGCGGAACTTTTTATCAAGGGATAGACCGTGGCCCACGAACGGAAGACAGAGACAACAAGTACATTATATATATAAAGAGACATAGCTTTATGGAAAAGAGTTTCAGCGAACTGCTGCGTGCATCGTTTAAGTCAAATGACACCGAAGAGTGGCTTGACGTCTATTTCACACGACCGATAGGCCTGGCTTTCGCCCTGATGTGGGCGCGGCTGCATGTACATCCCAATGCCGTGACAATCCTGTCGATGTTTCTCGGCATCGGTGCCGGTTGGATGATGCACTACACCGACCTGTGGTCTAACGTCATCGGCATCGTGCTCCTCACGTTCGCAAACTTCTGTGACTCCACCGACGGACAGCTCGCCCGGCTGACGGGCCAGAAGACACTCGTCGGCCGCGTGCTTGACGGACTGGCCAGCGACGTGTGGTTTACGGCTGTCTATCTGGGCCTCGTCTTCCGTCTTTGGCCCCAGCAGATGCCGTTAGTGGACATCCAGTGGGGACCGTGGGCGCTGCTGCTCTGCGCCGTGGCCGGACTGGTTTGCCACACGATGCAGTGTCGTCTGGCCGACTACTATCGTCAGATACACCTCTACTTCCTGCTCGGCAAGAGCGGAAGCGAACTGGACGATTCCGCCACCCAACGCGCCATCTACGACAACCTGCCGAAAGACAGTTCGCTGTGGGCACGCATGTTCTACATGAACTACGCCAAATATTGCGCCGCGCAGGAGAAGTCGACGCCCGAATTTCAGGCATTCCGCCGCAATCTACGCGCGCGTTATGCCGACGTGAGCGAAGTTCCGCAAGAGATACGCGACGACTTCCGGCGCGGGTCGCTGCCTCTGATGAAATACACCAACTTGCTCACGCACAACTCCCGCGCCATCATGCTCTACATCGGATGTCTGCTCAACATACCTTATATATATCCGCTATTTGAGATTGTCGTCCTCTCGACGATCTATTGGCACATGCACAGGTCTCACGAGGCCCTCTGCCGTCGCCTTAACGCACACTACTGCCGATGAACGTGCGTCTGCTCCTCTTGCTGTTGGCGCTCGTCTGTTCCGCTTCTCGGATGAGAGCGGATGATGACGCGGCCAGGACGGTAGTCACGGGTGTGACACATCGGGGGCCGCAACCACCGCAGGACACGACAAGATGGTATAACCGGGTGCAGCATCTGAGCGAGCTGACCGTGACGACAAGTCAAAAGCGATACAGCCGAAAGAACAATCCGGCCGTCGAACTGATGAGGCGTGTCATAGCGGCAAAGCGTCGCACGGACCTCGCCGCGCGCGACTACTACAGCTACGACAAATATCAGAAGCTGACGATGGCCACCAACGACATCTCGATGAGGGATCTCTCGGAGGGCATCCTGTCGCGCATACCGAACGTTTACCGCTACATCGAACTGTGTCCGTACAACCGGAAACTCATCCTTCCGATGATGATGACCGAGACCGTCACGCACAAGGTCTATCGGCGGGAGCCTCACGCCGAGCAGGAGACTGTCACGGGAGAGCGCTCCGACGGCATCAACACCATCTTCCGCTCGGGCGATGTGCTCGTCGCGGCACTGAAAGACTTTTTCACCGACGTCGATATTTATGACGAACAGATACGCCTCTTGCAGCATCCGTTCACCTCTCCGATAAGCCATGACGCCATAGACTTCTACCGTTTCTACATCATCGACACGCTTGACGTCGGGCGCGACCGTTGCATACATCTCAGTTTTCTGCCCAACAACCGGCAGGACTTCGGCTTCTCGGGTGACATCTATGTCATGACCGACGGCTCATGGCGTGTCCGCCGCTGCGAACTGACGCTGCCGAAGCAGACCGGTGTCAACTTCGTCGACGACATAAGCATCATGCAGGAGTTTGCCCCGTTGCCCGACGGACAGTGGGCGCTTGTGGCTGACGACATGGTCGTGGAGATGAGTCTCTTCGACTTTTTGCAGAAAGCGGTGGTCATCCGCAACACGCGCATCACCGGACATGACTTCAGTCCGGTAGCCGACAGCGAGTTTTCGATACAGGCCCATGCCGCTACGGAGCGCGAGGCGAAGAAACAGAGTGAGACGTTTTGGACCGAAAACCGCCGCGTGGACCTGACGCGCGGGGAGGAAGACATGGACCGTCTCATGGCCGGAGTGGACGAGATGGGACGGTCGAACGTGCTGATGAAGCTCATCCGGTTGCTCATCGAAAACTATGTAGAGACGGGAGGACGCAACAAGGATAACAACAAGGTGGACATCGGACCTATCCTGAGCGTCATTTCGGCCAACTCCGTGGACGGTCTGCGCACGCGCATCGGCGGACAGACGACGGCCCTGCTCAATCCCCGGCTGTTCTTCAACGGATATTATGCTCACGGCTGGAAGAGCCGGCAAGAATACTATAAGGCAGAACTGACATACTCGTTTCGCGACAACGAATATCTGGCGGATGAGTTTCCGCGACGCAGCATATCGTTCATGTCGACGCGAGACATAGGCTATCCGGCCGACAGATTTCTCTCGACGGACAAGGACAACCTCTTCACGGCGCTCAAGTGGACTGACACTGGCGGCATGGTGCGTTACAACCGGCAGCAACTGAAGGCTGTCCGGGAGGAAGAGTGGGGGTTGAGGTCGACGTTGTCACTGACGGCCGAAGACAACGAAGCCTGCGGAGGACTGCGTTTCGTGACGCTGGCCGACCGTGTGGGAGCGGCTGCCGGTGACGTCACGGCGCTGACCTCGCGGCACATACGCACCACGGAGATACGCGGCGAGCTGCGTTACGCTCCCGGCGAGAAGTTTGTAAGCACGCGCCGCGGCCGTCGGCTGATCAATCTTGACGCACCGGTCCTGACCCTGAGCCATGCCACCGGACTGAGCGGGATGATGGGCGGACGATACCGTTACAACCTGACGGAAGCCTCATTCTTCAAGCGTGTGTGGGTCAAGAGCTGGGGAAAGGTGGACATCAGCCTTGCCGCCGGAGCACAGTGGAACCGTGTCCCCTTCCCGCTGCTCATCGTGCCGGCGTCCAATCTGTCGTACGTCATACAGAAGGACATGTTCAACCTGATGTCCAACATGGAGTTCCTGAACGACCGTTACGCCTCGGCGCATCTGTCGTGGGACCTCAACGGAAAACTCTTCAACCGTCTGCCGCTCATCCGTCAGCTCAAGTGGCGCGAATATATCGGCGTGAAAATGCTTTGGGGAGACCTCACGGACAAAAACAATCCCATGCTCCCGCAGAATGCAGGCAACGCCGTGCTGATGACATTCCCTGCCGGTTCGCATGTCATGGACCCTAACCGGCCATACGTCGAAGCACTCGTCGGCGTCCACAATGTGTTCCGCTTCCTGCATATAGAGTATGTCCGGCGTCTCACCTACCTCGATTTGCCGACGGCGTCGAAGCATGGCGTGAGGTTTAAGTTCAGCATGAAGTTCTGAGATTGGGCTGAAGTTGATCCTGAAAAAAGGCAAAATAAAAAAGGCTTAAAATTGTCTCCCGACAATATTAAGCCTCTGTTTTCTAACTAACTTATTATCAACTATTCATTACTCATTCTTACTTTCTGTTGCAAAGATATGAACATTTTGATTATATAAAGATTGTTTTATTGAAAAATCTCACGTAAACGTTTGCGCATTAAGCCTATTTTGAGTAATTTTGCAGGTATAACCCTAATCTTTGTAAAGCAATCCTTAAATGTCAACGAACAAACATCGGATCTCCCTTAAAGATTTAGCAAAGGAACTTGGCGTGAGTATCGCTACGGTCAGTCGTGCCCTGCGGAACAGTCCGGAGATAGGCAAGGACATGCAGATGCGTGTGAAAGCGTTGGCGGAACAACTCAACTATCGCCCCAATCCTTTCGCCCGGAGTCTTCGCAGGGAAGCGCCGAAGATTATCGGGGTGGTGGTGCCAAACCTTGTGACCCATTACTACGCAGCCGTGCTTGACGGAATAGAGAGCGAAGCGGCCAAGGAAGGCTATTCGGTCATCAGCGCCAATAGCCACGAGGACTTTGAGACGGAGGCCCGGACGGTTGACAACTTCATCGACATGCATGTCGAAGGCATCATCGCCTGCTTGGCGCAGAACACTACGGACTACTCCCATTTCGAGGAACTCAACCGCATGAGCATACCGCTGGTGTTCTTCGGACGCACATGTCTCACCGATATGTTTTCCTCGGTGACGGCCAACGGCGATGAAGCGGCGCAGGTAGCGACGCAACATCTCATCGACACGGGCAGCCGCCGCATAGCTTTCATCGGCGGACCGAACCATCTCGACATGGTGCGCCGCCGCAAACATGGCTATCTGGAGGCGCTCAGGGCGAGCCGGATACCGATAGACAGAGAGATGGTGGTGTGCGACAAAATCGACTATGAGCTTGCTCTGAGCTCGACCAAAGAGCTTCTTGCGCGTCCGGACCGTCCCGATGCCATCCTTGCTTTCAACGACATAATCACGTTTGCGGCATTTACGGCAATCAAGCAGTCGGGACTTCGCATACCGGAAGATGTGGCTCTGATCGGTTTTACGGACGACAGGCATGCGGCATACGTCACTCCGCAAATGTCCGCCATAGAGGACCAGTCGCATCAGATGGGTGCCACGGCATGCCGGTTGTTGCTTCGTGCCATTGCCGGCGACCGCACGATATACCGTGAGATAGTGCCGCAAAGGCTCGTGATACGTGAGACCTCGGCCAAGATACGCGGCGTATAAGAGTCTTGTCAGGATGGGAAATAATTATTAAGGGCATGGAAAGATACGTCTTCCATGCCCTTGTTGTTTTGACAGGAGTGCTTTATTGGGTGAATCATTGTGCCTTCCTGTTGTGTCTTCCGGATTTCCTTTTCTTACATTATGACCATTGACAGCAGATAGCCGAGGTATGCCAGAAATGAGACGGTGAGCACAGCGCCTTCCCATCTCTCCACCGTATATCGGGTGAAGGAAAACAGCCATACGGCAATGATGCTGCCGCTCATGACCAAAAGGTCTGTGGCGGTGATACCGTTAAGTCGCATCGGGCAGATGACGGCTGTCACACCGAGTATTGCGAGGATGTTGAAGACATTGCTGCCGATGACGTTTCCGATGGCAATGGCCGACTGTCCTTTGCGTGCAGCGACCACGCTTGTTGCCAATTCGGGCATTGATGTGCCGCCGGCCACGATGGTCAGTCCGATCACGCCGTCACTCACGCCGAGGTCGCGGGCCATTTCTGATGCCGCATCCACAAAGAGATTGCTGCCTCCGACGAGACAGACGAGGCCCAGAATGACATATCCTAAACATCTTGCGACGCCGGGGCCGTCTGTTGCCGGCGTTGCCGTTGGCGTTGTGTCGCCGCCTGCTGCCGTTCCGTTGCTGCTTCCCGCCGTTCTCAGCGTGTAGATCATGAAGCATGCCAGGCCGGCGAGCAATATGAAACCGTCGACGCGGCTTATGCTGTTGCCATTGATGTCAAATCCGTTGAAGCTGTCGAAGCAAAGAACGATGAGCAGCAGTGAGGCTGCAATGGCAAAGGGAATGTCTTTGCGTACCGTTGTCGCCGAAATCGTCATCGGTGCCACCATCGCAGCGCAGCCCACGATGAGCAGCGTGTTGAATATGTTGCTGCCTATGACATTGCCCACGGCCATGTCCGGCGTGCCTTTCAGTGCGGAGACAAGACTGACAAACAGTTCCGGTGCGGACGTTCCCGCGGCTACTATTGTCAGGCCTATCACCATTTCCGATATGTGCATGCGGCGTGCCAGCGAGGCTGCGCCGTCCGTCATGCGGTCCGCGCCCCAGAGGACGAGAGCCACACCTATTATAATATATATAATGTTTAGAAGCATTGTCGTATGGTCTTTTCAATCACCAGAGGGTAGTGTTGTTGCTCGAGGCGCCCGACTTTTGCGGCAATATCCTCCGGCGAATCCTCCGGCAATACGTCCGTCCGGGCCTGAAAGACGATCTCTCCTCCGTCACACACCTCACTGACATAGTGTATCGTGATGCCCGTCTCGGTCTCGCCGTTAGCCTTGACCGCTTCGTGAACGTGGTGTCCGTACATGCCTTTGCCGCCGTATTTGGGCAGCAGGGCAGGGTGGATGTTGATGATGCGGCGGGGGTAGCGTGTGATGAGGAACGGTGGTATCATAAGCAGAAAGCCTGCCAGCACGATGAAGTCGATGTCATGTCGTTCCATCATGTCGGTCAGGCTTTGTTCGTCTCTGAATGTTGTCTTGTCCATGACCACGGTCGGTATTCCCAACGAAGTTGCCCTGACGAGGGCGTAGGCATCCGTCCGGTTGCTCAGGACGAGCTTCACGTGTATGTCCGGACTGCCGTCAAAGTGACGTATGATGTTCTCGCAGTTGGTGCCGTTGCCCGACACGAATATGGCAATGTTTGTCATGAACTGTGGTCTGTGGTCTGTGGTCGAGTGGGGGTTAATAGCCGAAAGTATATGTCACCGAAGTGGGCGTCCTGTCGTCTCCTTCCAGTGGTGTGCGTGTCACGGTCATTGTGTTTATGCTGCCGTCGGCGTTTTCCGTTGTCTCCACCGTCAGTCTGCACTCTTTGGACTTGGCTTCGGAGATGACGCTGCTGTTGCGGGCAAACTTATACAAAGACACCAGCGTGTAGGGGTTGCACTCCTCTATGCCAAGCAGCAGTTGGTTGATGTCCAGCGACTGCCGGCGGTTGTCTCTCTCGCTGTAATGGAGCTCGAGCATTGCCTCCACGATGTTGCCGTCGGCGTATTTGTGGCGATACCGGAGACTGTCGGCATTGTGTGTTCCGTCGGCAGCGAAGCTCAGCTCTTTGTCCGGCTTGTTGGTCAGCTTGAGTGCCTGCACGGTATATTCGCCGCCTTGGAAGTGTTCCTCGACGTTGAATACGGTGGCGCTGCCGCCGATATATCCCTGGTCGTAATATCCGACCGTGTCAGTGGCCGACGTCAGTGTCGTCGGTTGGTAGCCCGTGCCGTATTTTGCTGTGAGCGTTGTCCCGTTGGGGAGGGTCGCTCTCTTGGCGAACACGGTGATTGTGCTGTCGGCATTGTCGCTGTAGCTTATTTCCAGACTTCTCACCAAAGTCCCGTTCTTCTCCATCGTCAGTGCCGTGGGGCGGTATTGGGAATCATAGTCGGCCGTGATGAGGCTGCCGTCGGAGCCCTCGATGCGTTTGATGGTGGCCGCGTTGCCCAGTGTGCCGTCTCCACGTGTGGCGTGCTGATGGATTATGAAGTTGACTTTGACGTCTCCGTTTCCGTTGTCCTGAAGCGTGAAGTTCGCTTGACGCGACTCTCCTGTCGTATTATGGCTTATGGTAAACGGTATCTGGTATATCATGTTAGCCTGGCCTTCCGTTGCCTGCAGATGACACCAGTCGTTGCCGCTGTTCTGCGTGATGTGCCAGTTGCCGTAGGTGGCAAACATGATAGCTCCATCCGTATTGTTTGCGTAGGGCACTGTCGTGGCTACTCTGGAGAATCCGGCATTTTCCGTCTCGCCATCGATACATGCCGTGAGCATCGGCAGCAATGCGGCTGCGGCGATCAGGTTCTTTAATGTCTTCATACTGATATGCTTTTGTTTGATTATAAAAGTCGGTCGCTTTCAGTCTTCTTCGTCGTCATCCCAAGAGTCGAAGCCTTCGAATGACGGTCCGATGAAGGCGTCGAGCGAGCGTCGTTCCTTCTTTGTGGGGCGTCCGGTGCCGCGTGCGCGGTCGACGAAACCGCTGATGCGGTTCATCTCGAGCAGTTCATACTGGTCCGGAGTGGTCACGTTCTCATAGATTTC
This sequence comes from Prevotella sp., assembly GCA_017483185.1. GTDB lineage: Bacteria > Bacteroidota > Bacteroidia > Bacteroidales > Bacteroidaceae > Prevotella. The sequence goes on from JAFULM010000043.1 coordinate 36,107, forward strand.
GGGTATGAGCTTGGCTCCCACGCGCTGTTCTATCGGTTTGATGACGCGGAAGGAGTATGTCACCGGCGGCTTCCTGACGGCCACGACATCACCCGCCTTGACCGTGCGTGAGGGTTTGGCGTTGGCTCCGCCGATGGTCACGCGGTTGTTCTTGCAGGCGTCGGCGGCGATGGAGCGGGTCTTGAAGATGCGTGCCGCCCAGAGCCATTTGTCGATTCTTGCCTCTTCTGTCATGGCTTATTTCTTTTTGTTGAAAGCGTTCATCGTGAAGTCCACGCCCGCCAGGACAAAGCTCTTTATCATCTCGCAGGCCGTCTCGATCTTCGGTTCCAGCACCCGGATGTCCTCGTCGTCATATCGTCCGAGCACCCACTGGACCTGCATCCCGCGCGGGAAGTCGTTGCCGATGCCCACGCGCAGTCGGCAGTAGCGGTCGGTACCGAGCACGGACTGGATGTTTCCGAGGCCGTTGTGGCCGGCGTTGCTGCCGGCGGGCTTGAGGCGTAGCGTGCCGAGTGGCAGAGCCAGGTCGTCGACGATGACGAGCAGATGTTCCGGCGGGATGTTCTCCTTGTTCATCCAGTAGCGCACGGCGTTGCCGCTGAGGTTCATGTATGTGCTCGGTTTGAGCAGCGTCACCTTGCGCCCCTTGATGCTCGTTTCGGCCACGAAGCCGTAGCGGCGGTCTTCAAAAACAATATTGGACGCCTTAGCAAAAGCGTCCAATACCATAAATCCTGTGTTATGTCGGGTCATGTCGTATTCACTTCCGACGTTCCCCAGACCAACAATCAAGTATTTCTCCATTACTTACCTGCTGCTTCAGCTGCCGCTGCAGACCTTGATGCACGTGTAGCCTTAACCGAGCATACGATAACCTCGGCCGGTGTGGCAATCTCGAGACCCTCGAAGCTGAGTTCGCCGACCTTGATGCTCTTGCCGAGCTTGAGGTTGGTGACGTCGATGTCAAGGTGCTCCGGAATAATCTGATAGGGAGCAGTAACGTTGATTTTGCGGATAGAGAGGTTGATGCGGCCACCGTCGCGTACACCCTGTGCCAGACCGTTGAGGCGGACGGGGATACCGATTGTGATGGGCTTCTGGTCGTTGACCTCATAGAAGTCTACGTGGAGCAGGGCGTCCGTTACCGGGTGGAACTGGAGTTCCTTCAGTACGGCAGTGTGGCTCTCGCCGTCGATGTTGAGGTTGACGACATAGATGTGGGGAGTGTAGACAACCTTGCGGAGCTCGGCCATTGACACTGCGAATGACATAGCCTCGGGCAGACCGTTCTCGCCTTTCTTCTCTCCATACATGTTGCAGGGCACGAGTCCCTCCTTGCGCATCAGCTTTGAAGCCTTCTTGCCTGTTTCGGTGCGCTTCTGACCGTTTACTACGATTTCTTTCATAGATGTGTTACTCTAAATTAAGTTTGAAAAAATGTTCTTTTGCTCAATTCACCATCACACGAATTTTTCGATGTGCTTTGAAAAAGCGGTGCAAAGGTACGCATTTTTCCGCAATCATGCAAGTGAATGGCTGATTTTTTAGTCGCGACCCTACTTTTGTGTCGGCATGCGGATAGGCACCCTAAAAGATACTCTTAATAAATCTTAAAATGTCCGCATAATTCACAGATTTACGTACTTTTACGTTCGCAAAAAAGTGGTTAATGTCTGTTAATTCCGGCCGTTTTGTGTCGTCGTCGCCATGTCGTCGCGAGCCGTAAGGGCCCCGTTGGTCTCTGACGGCATGCTTGTTGTCGTGCAACGAGCACGCCGTCGCCTTGCAACGAGCGCCCCGTTGCAAGGCCGTAAGGCCCTTATTGCTCGGCCGGAAAAATCGGATTTTGAAGTCGTTGTTTGTAAGTGGTTGAACATCAGCGGTTTCTGATTTTGCTCGAAAAATGGCCATTTTTGCGTCATAATTCGCAAAATGAAGTCCGGAAACGAATTAACTATTGTTAAAGTAAACTATATTGACAGCAAAATCGTGTTTCTTCGAGGCCACTTTTACAATTATTTATATGAAAAATTACAATATTTCAGCAGAAATCTTGCAACTTCGCAGAATTTTCTCTAAATTTGCACACAAATACGGCCCGGTGGTTACCATCGGACACTTTTAGGATTGGAGAATCTACAAACGACGACACATAGAGACATAAGCATATATGATAAACCGCGAAATTATAAGGATCAAGACCGTCCAGTTAACCTATGCCTACTATCAAAACGGCAACAAGAACATCGAATCTGCAGAAAAAGAGCTTTTTTTCAGCCTCTCCAAGGCATACGATCTCTACAACTATCTGCTCGCACTGATAGTGGCCGTGACGAAAGAGTCAAGACGTCATCTCGAGGTGGCGCAGGCCAAAGCAACCCGCGAAGGTACCGAAATGCCCTCGCAGAAGTTTGCATACAACAAGTTTGCCCTGCAGCTTGAGGAAAACCGCATGCTCAACGACTTCATGGAAGCACAGAAGAAGTCATGGTCGACAGAACCGGAGTTTCTCCGCAAGCTATATCTTCAGATAACGGAAAGCCAGATCTATCAGGACTACATGGCCGATCCGGACGACTCGTATGCCGCCGACCGTGAACTGTGGCGCAGAATCTACCGCACACTCATACAGGACAACACCGCTCTCGACGCCATCCTCGAGGAACAGAGCCTCTACTGGAATGACGACAAGGAGATAGTCGACACGTTTGTTCTCAAGACCATCAAGCGCTTTGACGAGAAAAGCGGTTCGCGTCAGGAGTTGCTCCCCGAATACGACAGCGAGGAGGACCGCGAGTACGCACGCAAACTCTTCCGCGCGACCATAATGAATGCCGACGAATATCAGAGCTTCATGAGCGAGGCATCGCGCAATTGGGACTTCAACCGACTGGCCTATATGGACGTCGTGATCATGCAGATAGCCATAGCGGAGATGATGACATTCCCCAGCATCCCCGTCAGCGTGAGCATCAACGAGTTTGTCGACATCGCCAAACTCTACAGCACACCGCGTAGCGGAGGCTACATCAACGGCATGCTCGACGCCATCGCACGCCATCTGATAGACAGCGGACGGCTGCTCAAGCGCATGGACGAACCCCGCGCGGGCAAGAAAAAACCGGCCACGGAAGAGAACGACGGACAGAAATAAACCTAAAAACAGAATATGACAACAAATCTTATCATGGCTGCACAGGCAGCACAGGGAGGCTCGGGCATGAGCATGATTCTGATGATGGTGGCCATCTTTGCCATCATGTACTTCTTCATGATACGCCCGCAGCAGAAGAGACAGAAGGAGATACAGAAGTTTCAGAACTCGCTCACCGAAGGTGCGCAGGTGGTCACCGGAGGCGGCATCTATGGCACGGTACGCAAGATAGACCTCGTGGCCAACATCGTTGAGGTGGAGATAGCACGCGGCGTCATCGTACGTGTCGACAAAGGCTACGTCTTCAAGGACATGGCGAGCACACCCGTACAAGCCAAATGACACCCGTACAGGGGAATGTAAAACCCGTACAGGGCCGATAAATGAGCAAGATACGCAGCATATATCACATCATCAGGAACTTCCTGTTCAGTTCGGTGAACAAGGAGTTTCTGATTTTTTTGTCCTTTCTCGCACTCTCCGGCGTCTTCTGGCTCATGATGACGCTCAATGAAACCTACGAGCAGGAACTGAAGATACCCGTGCGTATCGTCAACGTTCCGCAGAATGTGGTCCTCACGTCCGACGCCACAGACACCGTGCGCGTCACACTGAGCGACAAGGGCTTCATGTTGTTGGGATACATGTATGGTGACATGCTGCGCCCGATAAAGCTCAACTTCAAGAACTACATGCGCACCCAGAGCCCCGTCTCCGTTTCGGCAGCCGAGATTCAGCGCATGGCCTATCAGCAGCTGTCCGCATCGACAAAGATCGTCAGCATCAAACCGGACCGCCTTGAGTTCTTCTTCAACTACGGACTGCGCAAGCGCGTGCCTGTCAAGTGGAGCGGGAGGGTCCTGCCGGAACATCTTTACTTCATTTCCAACGTCGAATACCGGCCCGACAGCGTCGACGTTTATGCTTCCCAGGAACGCCTGGACAGTATCAACGTCGTCTACACCGAACCTCTCAACTACGCCAACTTCCGCGACACGCTGTCCTTGAGCTGCGGTCTGCAGAAGATGAAAGGTGTCAAGTGTGTGCCCGAAAAGGTCGGCGTGGTCTTCTATACCGACGTCCTCACCGAAGCACGGATAGACAATATCCCCGTCCGCGGCATCAATATGCCGGAAGGCAAGGTGCTCCGGACATTCCCCGCAAAGGTCGCAGTCAAGTTCGTCACCGGCGTGAGCCAGTTCCGTGGGCTCAGCGCGGCCGACTTTACGATCGTCGTCGACTACAAGGACATCGTTGCCCATCCCTCCGACAAGTGCACGCTCTATCTCAAGACCGTACCGCAAGGCATATCGCGCGTGGCGTTGGAGACACAGATGGTCGACTATCTCATCGAGGAGGAATGAGCTTTTAATCAGAGAAGAATAATCTTTTAATAGAGAAAGAATGACGGAACGGCAGACACTCAAGATAGGTATAACGGGAGGGATAGGCAGCGGAAAGAGTTTCGTATGCACCCAACTGGCCCGGCGTGGCATCACCGTCTACGACTGCGACAGCGCCGCCAAGCGCATCATGCGTTCTTCCGCCGCCGTGCGCACAGCTCTGACGCGGCTCATAGGACCGGAGACATACACCGGCGACGGCCTGCTCAACAAGGCGGCGGTCGCGGCTTATCTTTTGGCGTCGCCCCAAAATGCGCGTGCCATCGACGCCATCGTCCATCCCGCCGTTGCCGCAGACTTCCTGCAGAGCGGCAACGATTGGATGGAGTGCGCCATATTGTTTGAGTCGGGTTTCGACCGGCTCGTCGACCGCGTCGTCGTCGTCACCGCACCGGAGGACGTCCGCATCCGCCGCGTCATGGAGCGGGACGGCATTGCGCGTGAGAAAGCACTCGAATGGATGGCCCGACAATGGCCGCAGGACGAAGTCCGGAGACGCGCCGACTACGAGATCGTCAACGACGGCGTGGCCGACATCGGACGACAGATAGATGAATTAATCATTAAATTGAAATAAAAACATAACAGAAAATCATGTTACAGACAATCTTAGCAATCTCGGGAAAGCCCGGACTCTACAAGTTAGTATCAAGAGCAAAGAACAGTCTCATCGTTGAAATGCTCGATGAGAGCCACCGTCGCATACCGGCCTTCGCCACAGACCGCATCACTTCGCTGGCCGACATCGCCATGTACACCGACACTGACGACGTTCCCTTGCACAAAGTGCTCACCAGTCTGAAGACCCTCGAAGACGGCAAGGCTGCAAGCATAGACATAAAGAAAGCCAGCGGCGACGAACTGCGCGAATACTTCGCAAAGGTTCTGCCTGATTTCGACCGCGACCGGGTGCACAACAGCGACATCAAGAAGCTCATCCAGTGGTACAACATCCTCATTGCCAACGGCATCTCTGACTTTGACAACGAGCTTGCACCCACCGAGGGAGACAACATCGACGACCGTAAGGAAGACTGATGGGTCGCTCCGGAAAGCCATCTAACGACCGCCCCGCGTCGCCGAAAAAGTCTTCCGGGACGTCTGTTACCATACGCCCCGCGTCACTCAAGGACATTGCCTCACGGCTCGGCATCAGCATTGCCACCGTGAGCAGGGCTTTGCAGGGCAGTCCGGCCGTCAGCAGCCGGACGCGGGAGCGCGTCATGGAGGCCGCCCGTGAGATGCACTATGCTAAAAACTTCATCGCCGACAGCCTGCGCAGTGGATCACTGCCGGTTGTCGGCGTTATTGTTCCCCACGGCGTGACGCTGTTCTACTCGTCCGTTCTCGACGGCATCGAGAGCGTGGCGGCCCGCGAGGGCTATGCCGTCATCAGCATGAACTCGCACGAGAGCTATGAGGAAGAATGTCGGAATCTTCGGAGTCTCGCCGCTTTTCATGTGGCGGGAGTCATCGCCAGCGTGACGCAGGAGACGGAAGACTGCGCCCATTTCGACGCGCTTGTGGCCGAGGGCATCCCCGTCGTGTTTGTGGCGCGTGCTCTTGGCGGCGCACAATCAAAGGGAGAGGGCGCCGACTATTCCTCCGTGACGGCCGACAGCGTTGATGCTGCGCGCCGTGCCACCCTTCATTTGGTGGGACAAGGTTGCCGCCGCATCGCCATACTGTGCGGACCGGGCCATCTCCGAATGGTCGCCGAGCGCAAACACGGCTATATCGAGGCCCTCCATGAGGCCGGTCTGCCCGTCCGTCCCGACTATGTTGCCTACAGCGACATCGACACGGCGTCGGCCATCGGCGTCACCGACGCTCTGATGGACCTTCCCGAACCGCCTGACGCCATCCTCGCGCTCAACAACACGCTGCTCTTTGCGGCGATGAAAGCCCTCAAACGGCGAGGCCTCGACATGCCCCGTGATGTCGCACTGATTGGTTTCAGCGACGTGGACTATGCCGCCGATGTCACTCCTTCGCTGTCGACTATCGAGGACCGAAGCCGCCAGATGGGTGAAGAAGCGTGTCAAACGCTCATCGACCACCTGCGCGGCAATATCCGACCAATACACAAAATCGTCCCGACGGTGCAACGGATACGCGAAAGCAGCCGGCGAAATAAGACATGAGACCAATGCGTTTGGGATAAGACTATCAAATACTTGGGATATAAGACCGATGCACTTGGGGAATAAAACCGACATACATATATTATAAAACAGATATGCTTACAACACAAATGCGGCTTGAACGTAATCGTTTCAAGCCGCATTTTCATTATGAAAAAGTTTATTGAGGTTTTGTCTTAGAATCCCATCGGACCTCCGAAGCCGCCTCCGCCTCCGCGGTTGCCACCCCGTTGGCCGCGTCCTCCGCGTCCCGATCTGTCTCCGTCGGAGCCTTCTCCGCCCGGACCGCGTCGCATCTGCTCCCTTGCCGCCTTGCCGCCGAAGAGGTTGAGACGGTAGACGACATGCAGCATGGCGTAGTTGGTGATTGAGTTATACTCCGTGTCGGTGCGTCCCATAGCGTTTATCGCGCGGCTGATGTTCGACTGTTCGTGCAGCAGGTCGTAGAACTGGAGCATCACGATCAGGTTTTTGCCTTTCAGGAAGCTGTGGCTCATCTGTACGTTCCATATCAGTTCGTTGGTGTTGAGGCTTTCGTCGTTGTATCCCCGGCGGCTGTTCATGTTCAGGTCCGTCGACAGCGATGTGCCCCAAGGCATGGTCAGATTGGTGTTGAAGCCGTAGGAGTATCTCCAAGTGTCGAGATTGCTGTTTGGCTGGAGCTTGTTTGAGGAGTGATTGTATTCCACCGTGCCGTTCACTTCAAACTCGATCCACTCGTTGCGGTAGCTTGCAGCCAGACGCTCGTTTATCGAAGTGCTCTTTGTCGTCGACTTCACCGTGTTGCCGTCGCGGTGCAGGTCGAGATAACCGACGCTGTTGACGTATTCGAATCCGGTCGTCGTGTTGACGTTGAAGTAGCCGGTTGTGTCGATTGCGATGTTGTAGAAGCCGTCACCCTTGATGCTCCAGTTGCCGTTGATGTTCTCCGGCCGGCTGGTGCGTCCACCCGTGACGGGGTCGTAGGTGACCTTGTTGGCGATGCTGTTGCTGACGGTCTGGAAGCGCAGGTTAGCTCCCATGCCCTGCTGATGGCTCTGGATGTAGTTGTTGTATCTGATGAAGAAGTTGTTGGAGAACGACGGTTTCAGTCCCGGGTTACCCTTTGTGATGCTCAGCGGGTTGCTGTCGTCGGTGATGTCGAGCAGGTCGGTCATGCTCGGTTGGCTTGTCCGTCCGCGATAGTTGAACCGCAACTGACTCACCTTCGAAATCTTCCATCGGAAGTCGGCTGTCGGGGTGAAGTTTGTCACCGTTCGGACGGTGTCGGCATTGTGGCCCTTATAGTGCTGGACGAAGTGTGTCTTTTGCGGCAAGAGGGTCAGTCCGACGTTGAAGTTGTATGCCTTGCGTATGATGCGGAGCATCACCTGGATGTCATGTATGTAGTTGGTGTATTCCGAGAAGCGGCTCAAGTCCTTGTCGAGATAGCTCCCGAACGGGTTTTCGAGGCGTGCGAGATAGCTGTCCCATCCGCGGAAGACCGGGCTGAGGCCGTCGAAGTAGTCTTCGCCGAGATTGCTGAAGTCGTATGTCGAGCGGTCGCTTTTGGTGTATTTATATTGGAACTCGTAGCTGAACTGCAGGAATGTGGCTTTCATTATCGGCTCGCTGTAAGTCGCCCTGATGCTGTAGTTGTAGTTCTTCTGCGGTGTGAGGTTATATCGGTTGGTCTGATATGTCGAGTCGAGGCCCAGATGGTTTTTCTTCTGATACAAGTGCACGTTGTTGGCCTGCAGGCTATTGCTTCCGCTTTCGCTGTAGTTGCCGTTCACTTGGAGTGTGACGTTGCGTCCGGTGCTGCTCAGTCTGCGGTTCAGCTGAAGCATACCGCCGACGTTCTTTGAGTCGCTGTAACTGATTGAGTTGTTTCTCCGGCTGTTGACAATGAGGCCCTTGTCTCCCAGCAAGTCCAGAGCGTCGGGCGAGAGCGGGTCGGACGTGTAGAGGAACGGATCTTCATTGAATGTTCCGGAACTGCTCATAGAGCTTCCGTCGTTGGTGCTGTAACTGAAGTTCGGCCGGAACGAGATGGTGGTCATCGTGTCCGGTTTCCATTCCAGACGCATCTGTCCGTTCCATGAGTTGCTGCGCGAATAGCTTTGGTTGCGGCTGTTGCCGAATGAGCCCGACGTGCTGACAAAGTGCTCCGTCGACGATTTTGTCCACGTGTCTCCGTCGCTGTGGTTCCAGCGCAGACTGGCGTCAAACTTCAATTTGTCCTTTTTCTCGTAGTTCAGATTGACACCGGCCATCTTCGGAGCCGTCAGTCCACGTCGTCCGGCACCGCCTCCGCGCCGTCCGCCTCCGAATCCCATGCCGCCGACATTGTTGGCGTTGAACATTCCCATCACTCTCAGGTCACTGTTCATCTGTGCCGCCATCACGCGGGCCGCATAACGTTCGCGCGTTCCGGCCGCGAGGTCGGCGTTGGACATAAATCCGCGGTTCATGCCTTTCTTGATTCCGAAGTCGAGCACTGTCTGGTCGTTGCCGTCGTCGATGCCCGAGATGCGCGACAGGTCGCTCTTCTCGTCGTAAGCCTTAATCTTTTCTATGATTGACGTAGGCAGATTTTTCAGTGCCGTCTTGGTGTCGCCGGTCATAAACTCCTTGCCGTCGACGAGAATCTTTTTGACTTCCTTTCCGTTGATCTTGATGTTGCCATCGTCGTCCATCTGCGCTCCGGGCAGCCTTTTGACCAGTTCCTCCACGACCGAGCCTTCCGGTGTGCGATAGGCCGCGGCATTATATATAAAGGTGTCCTCCTTTGTCGTCACCTTGGCCGCGTGTCCCGTTGCGACAGCCCCTTTGAGCATGATGGCATCCACGCTCATGGCCAGCGTCCCCAGACCGGCGTTTTTGCCGCCAGCGATCGTCACGTTGCGCGTCAGTGTCTTAAATCCGACGCTCGTCACCTTCAGTATGTACTGTCCGTCGGCCGGTGCCGTGATTTTGAAAGAGCCGTTGTCGGCCGTCAGCCCGCCCACAGCCATTGTGCTGTCCTTACGCAACAACTGTACGGTGGTCAAGGCCAGAGGTTCTTTTGTGTCGCTCTCGACAATCGTTCCTGTCACGGCGCGTTGGGCCATTGCGGCGAAAGAGGATGCCATGAGGATGGTCATCAGCAGTAGAAGTCTTTTCATCTGTTTTGATTAATAGCCGTTTTGATTCACTTTATACGCCCTTATGACGTGACATTTTCACAAACGTTTAATCGGGGACGCAATTTTTTAAGACGCAAAGCGCGATTTTTTTTTTAACGCAAAGAGGCAAAGATGCAAAGTGAAAAGGAGGATATGCAAGAGACACAGGCCGTTATTTTTTTTGAGCAGGGTATTGTTGTCAAATATGAAGAGACATGTTTGTCATGAAATTTCTGAATTTAACCGCGTTTTTCAGGGGCACTTTTGAAAATATCTCCGCCTCGCTCCCAAATTTTCAAATCTCACGAGGGTCAAAATCAGGGCGATTTCTCGGCAGAAAAAGCGCTGTTTTTGCAAAACGCTGACACACTGTCACTTACAAACGGGCAGCCCCCTCTGACTCCCCCAAAGGGGGAGCTTGGGCTTCCCGTAAGGGCCCCGCGGGGTTGCAACGGGGCCCTTACGGCACTGCAACGGGGCCGCCGTTGCAACCCAACGGGCACGCCGTTGCAGGGTCGCGGGGCCGCTATTGCACGAAAACGAGCGCTTTTCGGGTCAAAAACGGCAATCAAAAACTCGCGAAGTTTTGCAAAAATTGAGAGCCGTAAGGCCCTTAATGGCCCCCTCCGGCTCCCCCAAGGGGGAGAGACCTGCGGCTTCCTGACCTCCTTCAGAATGTAATAAGGCCCTTATTGGTCATGCGGAAGCAAATCTTTGAGCGTTTTTCTGAACGCGATTTTGTAATATAAAAATACCACAAGTAGGGTCGCGACCTGTCGCGACCGCCTCCTTGTCACCATAACCCCACATATTTCAACGCAAAGACGCAGAGGCACAAAGAGGGCGCCGCCGCGCATGACGGAAGTACGCAAAGGCATGACATCCGTCATGCGCTACGCCATTCATCCATCGTCGCGACCGCCTCCTTGTCACCATAACCCCACATATTTCAACGCAAAGACGCAGAGACACAAAGATGG